>DAOUOU010000060.1 GCA_030626465.1 Bacteroidales bacterium | reverse complement strand
GACCCGTATTTTTTATAATGGACTGCCTTAGTTCCTGTGTCCATTTGAGGCATCCGAAAAAGCGGTCCATGCCTGTGATGTCAATATAAAATTCATCTACTGAAGCTTTTTCGTGCAGCGGAGCGCGTTCGGTAATAATATCTGTTACCAGGCGCGAGTATTTGCTGTACAGCTCCATATCTCCGCGAACGATTATGGCATCTGAGCATAGCAGCCGTGCCATTTTCATGGGCATGGCTGAATGCACTCCGTAAGTACGTGCCTCGTAGCTGCAGCATGTCACTACACCACGATCGGAAGTGCCTCCAATGATAATGGGCTTTCCTTCGAGTTTGCTGTTTATGAGCCGTTCTACCGATACAAAAAAAGTATCCAGGTCCAGGTGCACTACATTTCTTCTGTTTCCTTCTTCCTCTCTCATTTCGTTTGATTAATTAATAATCAATCTTGTGAAAATAATGTACAATTTTTTGATTAAAAAAACAACAAATTATTGTTTATTATGTAATCATTTTCTATTTTTACTGAAAATCAAATGCATTATGAAACGAGCAAGGCTGTCTCACAAAGTTTTTTGTGTTGCTTTGTGCCTACTTTGCATGACTTTGTGGTATAGCATAAAAGTTTAACAAACATTCAGGAGTAAAATTTTCATGTGAGAGGGCGAAGCCTGGTTCCTGAATGTGCAATTTTTTTTTGCTTCTTTTCGTATACAAAAAAATTTTAAACAGATGAAAACCTACTTTAGTAATAACATTAAGTTCCTGCGTAAACGCAAAGGATTTACCCAGGATGAAGTGGCTGAATACCTGGGGATGAAGCGTCCAACACTAAGTGGCTATGAAAACGAGGTAAGTCAGCCGACTATTTCAGCTTTGTTTAGCTTTTCAAAGTTTTACAGCATTGCCATTGATACTTTACTGAATATTGAAATTCAAAAGTTATCAGAGCTGCAGCTCAGACAACTTGAAAGAGGGGAGGATGTATTTATAAGGGGAGGTAAATTACGCATATTGGCAACTACAATTAATGCCGACAACAATGAAAATATTGAACTTGTAAACGAAAAAGCCAAGGCTGGTTATGCTACTGGTTTTGCCGATCCGGAGTTTATCAGTCAACTTCCAAAATTCCAACTTCCCTTTCTTTCGCGGCAAAAAAAGTACCGTACTTTTCAGCTAAGCGGCGATTCAATGTTGCCTATACCGGAAGGTGCATGGGTAACAGGTGAGTATTTGCAGGACTGGAGTAATATTATTTCAGGACAGGCATATATAATCTTTACTCTCGATGACGGTATAGTGTTTAAAATTACAGAAAACCTGATCAAAGAAGAAGGCAAGCTTCGATTGTATTCCTTAAATCCGCTTTATGAACCCTATGAAGTACCTGTGTCAGAGATTAAGGAAGTTTGGAAATTTACGCATTACATTAGCGCTGAGTTGCCGGAACCCGCTCTCCCTCAGGATAAATTATTAAAAACGGTAGCTAACCTGAAAAATGATATGGACAAAGTGAAAAGCAAAATTTTTACGCAGAAAGGTGAAAGTGGCCAGTCATAACTGGTTTCAAATCATTTGGATTTTTCAATGGCTTGACGAATATCGTCAACTATATCATCGATATGCTCCAGTCCAACTGAGATTCTTATTAATCCATCTGTAATACCAACAGCTTCACGCTCTTCTGGCGTGAGCTTTGAATGTGTGGTTGTAGCAGGATGTGTTAAGGTCGTCCTTGTATCTCCTAAATTTGATGTAAGGGAGAGTAATTTGATGTTATCCAGGAATTTATTGCAAGATTCTATACCACCTTCGAGTTCAAATGTAACAAGCGCCCCCCCAAGGCTCATTTGTTGTCTTGCCAGCTCAACCTGTGGATGGGAGGGAAGGAAGGGATATTTTACAGTTTTTACATCCTTTGATTTTACTAAATAGCTGGCAAGTTCAGAAGCATTGCTACAATGTTTTTCCATTCTTATCGCAAGTGTTTCAAGACTTTTTGAAAGTATCCAGGCATTGAAAGGCGAAAGGGAAGGACCTGTCTGTTTTGCCATGAAGTATATCTCCTTAATAATGTCAGCCGGTCCCAGCACGGCTCCACCCAGTGTTCGACCCTGTCCATCAATAAATTTTGTTGCAGAGTGGCAGATCAGATGTGCGCCATACTTAACAGGATTTTGCAGATAGGGCGTTGCAAAACAATTGTCAACTACAAACAGGCAGTTGTAATTCCTGGCGAGTGTACCAATAAAACTTAAATCGCACAAATCCAGTCCTGGATTTGATGGAGTTTCGGTAAATAGCAATTTTGTTTGTGGCATTATAGCTTCTTCCCAGGCATTGTTGTCGTGTATATCAACATAGGTATGTGTAATACCCCAGCGAGGTAATATACTTGTCAACAACTGGTGAGTAGAACCAAACAGGCTCCTGGAAGCTACAATATGATCACCAGATCTAAGATGAGAGGTAAGAGATAGGAATATTGCAGCCATACCTGAAGAAGTTGATATTCCTTGCTCGGTTTCTTCCATCAAACATAATTTTTCAATGAATTCATCATTATTCGGATTGGAATACCGTGAATATATGTTTCCTTCAATTTCTTCTGCAAATATTGCTCGCGCCTGCTCAGCGTTATCAAAAACAAAGCTCGATGTAGCAAATATGGGAACACTATGTTCCTTTTGAGATGAGCGCTCAACCTGCGTCCTGATTGCTTTGGTTTCAAATTTTTTATTCTTTTTCATATGAACCAGGTATTATTTTGTAACTATAACTGATTTTAGCCGTTTTTTCAAGGAGCTTAACTACCGAACAATACTTCTCCAATGATAAATTTATAGCCTTTTCAACCTTATCCTTTTCAAGTTGTCCACCGAGAATATAGTGCAAATGAATGGTTTTAAATAATGAAGGTACTGCATCTTCTTCACGCTCTGCATCAACCAAAACCTCCAGAGATTTTAACGGCTGCCTCTGTTTTTTTAGAATGGTTATGATATCAATTGAACTGCAACCTCCTGCTCCTGCAGCCAGCAGTTGCATTGGCCTGAATCCTTTGTTTTCTCCTCCTATTTCAGGAGCACCATCTATGTGAATACTATTTCCATCCTCATTTCTGGCTTCTATATAACAGGCTTCATTTAAGCGTTTAAGTTCAATTCTCATGGCATATTCCTATTATTCATTGAAATTCATTACAGAAGATTATTTTCGTATTTTTAATCAAACAAATTTAGAATTATACTTTAGAATAATTCATACAGATGATTGAGAAAGATGATTTACCCTTAATTGGTATACTCCGTTGTTTTGCAGAGAAAGATCTTCAGTCTCTTGTTGAGATTTTTAATAGAGTAAAAATTCGCTTTCTTGAAATCACCATGAATACAGATCGTGCCGCATACCTTTTGGATTTGGAGTCAGTGTTATCAGACCAAAATGGCTATCCGAAAATCGTTTTGATCTGATCGAAGAATCCTTAAATTCCCTGGTAGGCAATTACAGGAATTATCAATCGGTTTAAATCATCATCAAGGTTGCATTTCACTCGGTGATATATATCTCCGCAAAACAGTGATATAAATTACCTCACTTAGGGCTTACTCTCTTTTATTCTGCTCGTATCATTAATCAGGAGAATACAATTGCGAGATGAGAGTGCCAGGCTACATAGTATCATTTTTTATTTTTCTATATGCATCATTCTCCTGTCTTTGCGGGCAGGAGTCTTTTTATGATCCGGCAACAAAAAAACTGCTGGATAGTCTTGAT
This sequence comes from Bacteroidales bacterium, assembly GCA_030626465.1. GTDB lineage: Bacteria > Bacteroidota > Bacteroidia > Bacteroidales > UBA10428 > UBA10428. The sequence goes on along the minus strand of DAOUOU010000060.1, from coordinate 9,985 downwards.
CAGAGGATCAATACTCTTGAGAGAGAAATCCCCCGTTTGGCTGAATCCCGCGCAGTAAATTATTTTTTCGTTAAAAGAGATCTGGATTTTACAATATTCCTGAGTCATTATTATAGATTAGTTTTTGATGAGGAACTGGAAAAAGCTCAAGACCTGGTTAAATCGAGGTTAAAGAGTGTTCAAAAACGGGGCGACAGGAAAGCTGAAGATTTTTATAAGGAATACAGGAAGAAGATAACCAGTGAAATTGCCGACCAGCAAAGAAAATACCAGGCACTTTTTGCAAAAGAAAAAATATTTAAGAAAGAGTTCTATCGTTTTGTCAATGAGGGTGATGAATATTCATTGAAAAGAGCTCAACGGATGACTGACCTCGCTTTGAAATATGCGCTTGAAAAGAAGCTGACAACGGTTTACCTATACCTGCATCGTTATAAAACTTATATCAATTCAATAATTTTCGATTTTTATTATACATACGATCTGGCAATATTAACTGAGAGTGAGAAGGCATTTCAGAAGATTTTTAATCCTCTTGTTGAATCAGATAGTCTGGAGTTGATAAAAGAAGCAGGAAAATTGGCTGAACACTGCTATACCTATGCATCCAACAAATTGTCCTCACTTGATACACTTTACTTCGCCAGACAGGAAAACCTTGTAGTTACATCAATTGCCGATTATTATAAACGAAAAGGGAGCAATTCAGCATTTGCCAGTATTGGGGGGCAGTCTACAATTGCCCGGCTTGATACCTTAAACCGTGCAGGTATATATAAATGGCATGATAAAATTGTTGTTGTAGGATACTTTCAGCCGGCTGCAAAGAATTACAATGTTAAAAAAGGAGAGGCTATACTTAACGCTGATCGAAAGCTTATTGAGTACATACGGATTAATCGTCTGGCAAAACTTGGAAAAGTAGTCAGAATGGGCCATACCTATCTGATCCCTTTCAAAGATGAAGATCAGGTATCTGAATTCAGATACAATCCTACAGAAAATAAATATCAGTACATTGTCTGCTACACAAGGGTTGAAAGCACTTATTTTACTCGTACAATTAGCAAATTTTTACCTCCTCTTCAGTTTGATGCAGAAATGCAGTCTCTTTAGGTATAAATAAGAAAAGATACCTACCTTTATTTACAAAAAATAAATCACAGCAAAGGAATGTCCTATTGCTATTCTTATCCTCATCCTGCACTAACTGTTGATGCAATTTTATTAACCTATACCGTGAATGAACTCGATGTGTTGTTCGTTCAGAGAGCTGTTGAACCTTACAAGAACCAGTGGGCTTTTCCGGGAGGATTTGTTAATGAGAACGAGACGGTTGAAGATGCTGTAATACGTGAGATAAAGGAGGAAACTTCACTTTCCGTCAAAGGATTACAACAGTTCTATACAGCATCAGCACCGGGTCGCGATCCCAGGGGATGGACCGTTTCGGTTGTATTTATCGGCTTTATCAATTGGGACTCTGCTGTAGCAAAAGCAGGCGACGATGCTGCAAATGCTGAATGGTTTCCCTTACTTCAAACTCCTTCCCTGGCATTCGATCACGGAGAGATATTATCAAAAGCTAAACTTTTTTTGAAAAAACTGGTAATGCAATCGGTGATAAACAAAGAACTTTTGCCAACTGTGTTTCCTCTTGAACAATTAAATGCTGTTTATTTTCAGATTACCGGATCGAGGGAAGAGAGTGAGCTTCTGATTCAGCAATTAATTGATAAATCAATCATTATTCCTGAAACATATAAAGACTTGTATACATTCAATGACTATGCATACAACAAAGTTCTAAATTCGGGATTTTTCAGTGTGTAGATGCTGATGAAAGAAACGCATATCTGCTTTCCTGATTTTTATTACTATCCTATTGTTATCTGATACGTTTCCGGAAAAACAGCCCGGTTATTCAAATGATCTGGTCAACAATTTTTTAACAACCAGCTCCTCAGAATTGTTACCTTAAAGAAAAATGCTTAATTTTTGTGAAAATTATATGCAATGGATGATACGTTATACGAATCAGAACTTGTTACAGTAACTTATTCCAAAGAAGAACGATTGACGGAGATGGTATGGAAAAAGGATACTGATTCAGCAGAGTACAGAAAAACGTTTCAGGCTATCGTAGAATTTGCTGAAAAGAATAAAGTGAATTATGTTTTATCAGATATGAGGAAAGAAGGACTGGTAAAGACAGAAGATGTTAAGTGGCTTGAATTGGAAGTACTGAAAAAAGCGATTGCATACGGAGTTCTTAAGATAGCCCTGGTTGCAGAAGACACTGTTTTTTCAACTATATATGCTGAAACTGTCAAAAGAAAATTAAGGGAATCTCCAATAGAGGTACGTATCTTTGGAGATGTTACCTCCGCAAAATCATGGCTGTTAGCAGAATAACAAAAAATTATCCTATAAATCAATTTTCACTATTAAATCCACGATTATGAAATTTTTCGTTTTAAAGGGTGTTCTCATCTCTTTTTGTATTTCATTATTATTTTCAGGTACAAGAGCACAAGATGAGAGCAGTGATAAAATTCTTCCTGTTGATTCAAATGTAGTTATAGGAAAACTGGAAAATGGATTCACTTATTACATAAGAGTTAATCAGAAACCTGAGAAAAGAATTGAGATGCGACTGGTTGTAAATGCAGGCTCTATCCTTGAAGATGATGACCAGCTTGGGCTTGCTCATTTTGTTGAGCACATGTGTTTCAACGGCACCAAAAATTTCGAAAAGAATGAACTGGTAGAATACCTGCAATCAATTGGCATTAGATTTGGGCCGGATTTGAATGCTTACACCTCTTTTGACGAGACTGTGTATATGTTAACCATACCTTCTGATTCAACCAACCTGGTGGATAAGGGATTTCTTGTTATGGAAGACTGGGCACACAATGTTACTTTTGAAGAGGAGGAAATCGACAAGGAGCGAGGAGTCATTGTGGAAGAATGGCGGTTTGGGAGAGGACCCCGGCAGCGAATGAGAGACAAATATCTCCCCGTTGTATTTAAAGATTCCCGCTATGCCGAGCGTCTGCCTATCGGGGAAAGAGAGATTATAGAAAAAAGTGATTATGAAACTCTTCGTAAGTTCTATCGCGACTGGTACCGGCCTGATCTTATGGCACTGGTAGTTGTTGGTGATATTGATCCTGAGTTAGCTGAAAAGAAAATAATCGATCATTTTTCTGCGCTTGAACAACCTGCTGTTGTACGAGAAAGAGTTGAATATGATGTACCAGATCATAATGGGACACTTGTAAGTGTGGCAACTGATGTGGAAGCTCCTGTAAGTCTTGTAAATATTATCTACAAGAGTGATACAATACCTTATAGAACCTATGGCGATTACCAGGAAAAACTGAATTATTCATTTCTTACAGGAATGCTTAACCGGCGCCTGGCTGAACTCACTGAAAAAGAAAATCCACCCTTTGTTGGTGCCAATATTCGATACGGCAGCCTATGGGCCCGTACTAAAAACGCACTGCAAGGCTATGCTCTGGTTGGTGAAACAGGAATAGAAAGGGGTCTTCGGGTATTGCTAATAGAAAATGAGCGTGCAAGAAAATTTGGTTTTACTGAGGGAGAGTTTGGGCGATATAAACTAGACCTTCTAAAACAATACGAAAATGATTACAACGAAAGAGATAAAACAGAGTCGAAGCAATGGGCCAATGAATACATCAGAAATTACCTTGAGGAGGAACCAATTCCGGGAATTGAATTTGAATACAACTTCATTAAGGCCAATATTGATAAAATCCAACTTGATGAAATCAATGCTTTGGCAAAATCGCTGATTTCAGAAGACAACAGGGTGCTTATCGTGAATGCTCCGGAAAAAGAAGGATTGATTGTTCCCGACGAGAACGCTATTATGGAGATTGCAGAATCTGTTGTATCGATGAAGATTGAACCCTATGAAGACAAAGTGACCGGTAATACTCTATTAACAGATCTGCCTGAACCGGGTAAAATTGAAGACGAAAAAGAACTGGAAGAATTGGAGGCCATCGACCTTAAACTGTCAAATGGGGTCAGGGTGATACTTAAAAAAACAGATTTCAAAAACGACGAGGTTTTATTCAGAGCTTTTAGTTTGGGAGGACATTCGGTATATGATGACGTAGACCATTTCACTGCTTTAAGTGCTGACGGAATTATTCAGGAAAGTGGCGTGGCAGATTATTCAAACAGCGATCTGAGAAAGATACTTGCCGGCAAAACAGTATATGTTGCTCCTTCAATCTCTTATGAGACCGAGGTAATGAGCGCACAAACCAGATCTTCAGATATTGAAAGTATGTTCCAACTGATCTATTTGTACTTTACCAATCCAAGAATAGATTCAGGTGCGTTTAATTCCTATGTCATCAAAAAAAAGAATCTTTTTGAAAATCTGGGCAAAGAACCGCAAAATTATTTCTTTGATAAGTATTACAGGATATTGGCGCAAAATCATCCGCGTGGCGATTATTTACCTGTGGCGGAGGATTGGGATAATATTGACTTTCAAAGAGCCATTGAGATCTATAAAGATCGTTTTTCTGATCCCGGAAACTTTACTTTAGTGATCGTTGGAGCATTTTCTGTCGATACGGTGAAAAGCCTGTTGGAACAGTATATAGCAAGTTTGCCTACCTTAGAAAGAGAGGAATCATTTGTTGATCTTGGAATTCGTCCGCCTGATGGTAAACAGGTGCACAATGTTTTCAAGGGAAATGATCCTAAAAGTCTGGCAATAGTGTATTTTGAAGAAGAAAGGGAATGGAATGAAAAAGATGCTTTCATGGTGAGTGTATTGAGTGATATTCTGGGGTTCAGGTATATTGAAAAACTGCGTGAAGAGATGAGCGGGGTATATACCTCAAGAGTATCGGCTTCTTTGCATCAGATACCTTATGGATATTCATCTCTTCAAATCATGATTCCCTGTTCTCCGGAAAATGTTGATAGTCTGATCTCTGTTGCCATTGGAGAATTAGATTCCATACAACAAAAAGGGGTAAAAGAGAAAGACATCATTAAAGCAAAGGAAACCCGTCGACGGCATCTGGAAACAAGTGTCAAAACCAATACGTATTGGCTGTCTGCTATAATGAGTACAATTATTAACGGGACAGATCTGAATTCTGTCACCAACGAGGAGTATATAGAACAGATAACAAGCGGGGAAATTCAACGTGTTGCCAATAAGTATTTTACAATAGGGGAATATTTACAGGTGGTGTTGTTTCCTGAAGAATATGAGAATATTTTAAACGAAGATTAGTGCAAATACCTGATTAATTCGTTACTTTTTTTTCTGAATTCTTTTTGATTTCCTGAAGAGCGTCCAGAGGTCCCATGGAGAGAAACTGCTTGACTAACCAGTCAGGTATGTATCCTCCCGGATCGTATTTTCCTTTCATTTTAAGGTGCATAGTTTTATCAGAAAGGGGAATTAATTGATAGTATTCTTCAAATTCTTCTATTCGTATTACATCCTCTTCAACAGGAAGATAGTCATTACCCGGTGTAGACTTAACATCTTTACGGCCATCGGTGTAATGAATAATTCGGTGCACTGATATGGCATCCCTGTCGGTAAATGGCCAGGGAAGATCATAGTAGGCATAGTATACGTATTTCACATCTTTTTCCTCCTCGATCACTTCAATTTTTTTACAATTGTAAACCCAGTTTATATAGTTGTGAAAGTCGGTAAGAAAATGATATACAGTATCTATAGGGGCTTTAATAATTGCTTCGGCACGATAGGTTTTGTTTTCTTTCCAGGATTTGTGCAGATAGACCTTGATATCTTTGTCTTGCCTTACCAGTTTCCAGTCATCCTGGGCCTGAAGACTGACAGGTAAAAAAAATAAGCTGAACCAAACAATAGGAACGAATCGCTGTTTAATCATGCAATAGTAGTATCGTTAATTTAATCCTGTCAAGATATGAATAAAATAATAAATATTGAATACAGAAGGTTAATTGAAAATAATCCTTTTAATCATATTAATAGTTTAAAAATGAGACTAATCTTATTAATCTCTTGCTTAACTTTAATTACTCAATCAATATTAGCTACTGAAACAATGGAAAACCAAAACAATGAAGGTAAAACAGAGAAAGTAACCTTTGGAGCAGGTTGTTTCTGGTGTGTTGAAGCCATTTTTGAACGCGTAAAAGGTGTAACTGATGTACAATCGGGATATAGTGGCGGCCATGTTGAAAATCCCTCCTATAAAGAAGTATGTAATGGAACAACAGGCCATGCAGAGGTCTGTCAGTTGACATACAAACCGGATGTAATCAGTTATATTGAGTTGCTGGAAATTTTCTGGCAGACTCATGATCCTACTACCCTCAATCGTCAGGGTAATGATGCTGGAACTCAATACCGGTCTGTCATATTTTTTCATAACTCGGAACAACAAAGACTGGCAGAGGAAATGAAAAAAAGACTGAATAATGAAAATATCTGGAATAAACCCATTGTAACTGAAGTGGTTGCTTTTGATAAATTTTATCCTGCCGGGGATGATCATAATGATTATTATGAGAAAAATCCAACCCAGTCCTATTGTTCAGTTGTTATAACTCCTAAGGTTCAGAAATTCGAAAAAATATTCCGGGAATACATTAAAGAACAAAAGATTCATTAGTAACATATCAACTTTTCCTGATTCAATTGTGGAGGCCGGGTAAGAAAATCTGGCAACATTAATTTGATATATTTGCTTTCCACTTTTTTAGCAAATTCTAAGCACACTATGAGATTCATTGCAAAATTTTTCTCTTCCACCCGCACCATGTTGGTACTATTGATACTATTCACAGGTAGTATTGCTGTTGCTACATTTGTCGAAAACGACTTCGGTAATGATGCTGCGAGAAAACTTATTTATAACGCAAGGTGGTTTGAATTTCTCTTGTTTTTAGGCATGATAAATTTAATTACAGTTGTCTTTAAACACAGATTGTACAAAAAGGAAAAAATAACACTGCTTATATTTCACATCGCTTTTGCGATAATTATTCTTGGTGCGGGAATTACAAGGTATTTTGGCAGAGAAGGCATCATGCATATCAGGGAAGGCGAATCATCTGGCAGCTGGACAACAACCGCTACTTATATTGGAGTTTCACTTGAGAAGAAGAATGCAAGGAAATATAAAAGTTATCCCGTTTTGTTTTCCCGGGTATCAAAAAACAGGCTCTCCAGAAACCTTTCTTTTGAAGGACATGCAATAAAAATCAGGGTAAAAAGATTTATTCCCCGGGCAGAAAAAGCAATTGAGTATGTTCCGGATGGGCAGCCATACATACATCTGGTTACGTCTGGTGGGCAGGGTAGAGAAGAATTCATTCTTTCCGGAGGACAAGCTGTTGACTTAGGTAAATTCAATCTGTCCTTTTCATCAGTTGGGACTGAAGGATCTTCAGGATCAGTAATTTTATATGATAAGGAAGGAACATTGGTTTTCAGAGCGCCATTTCCGGTTGTTCAAACTTCAATGAACGAAGGACTTACAGATACTCTCAAGGAAAATCAGGAGCACTCGTTTGTGCCCTTTGTGCTGCATTATTTCAACACAATACCTTTTGTCCTGAAAAATTATTTTCCATCCGGACATATTGTTGCTAAATCCGCACCGGATTCGGATACTGAATTTTTCTCTGCTGTAGAAGTCAATGTTACATGCGATGGGGTAGAGCAAACAATCTTTGCCATGGGACAAAAAGAACAGGCGGGCAAATTTGAATATAAAATTATTAATGATATAAAAATCGGAATTAATTACGGTGCGATTCAAAAAGAATTGCCATTCAATCTGAAACTGAATGATTTTATAATAAAACGTTACCCCGGATCTGACAGTCCGTCCTGGTTTGAGAGCAATGTTCAATTGCTGGATTCAAAGAAAGGGATTAACAGGGAGGAGAGGATATACATGAACCATATTTTAAAACACAAGGGGTATCGTTTCTATCAGGCCTCTTATGATACGGACGAAAAAGGAACTGTCTTATCTCTTAATCGCGATGGCTGGGGAACCACAGTTAGCTATCTTGGATATCTTCTTATGGCACTGGGCATGTTAATGAGTCTGGTGAACAGAAGTAGTCGATTCAGGAAACTTTCTGGTATATCTGTTAAACAAGGAGATGCAGCTAAAATACTAATTCTCCTGATTTTTTTTGCGATAACCAATGCATCTGCTCAGGAACCGTTAAATAATCTGCCAGAGATAGATATTCAGCATGCTAAAGATTTTGGCAGCATACTTATTCAGGATAACGGGGGCAGAATAGAACCAGTTAACACCCTCACATCGGAAGTGCTGAGAAAGGTTGCCAGAAAGGAACAATACAAAGACCATTCACCTGACCAGGTAGTTTTGGGTATGATAGCATTCCCCGGGGCATGGCAAAGGGAAGCTTTGATCAAAGTGGGTCATCCCGAGATACAAAAGCTTTTGGGAGTGCAATCAAAATACGCTTCTTTTCAGGATTTCTTTTCAAAGGATAATTCCGGAAAATACCTTATCAGTACCCATGTGGAGGAGGCTTATCGTAAAAAACCTGCTTACCGTAATAAGTTTGATAATGAGATCATTCGGGTTGATGAAAGACTGAATATTTGTTACCTGATCTATAACGGAGCGGTGTTCAGGATTTTCCCCGATCCAACAGACAACTCTCATAAATGGCATTCGTATATGACCACTCCATCTGTGTTTAAGGGAGAAGATTCATTGTTTACAAAACAAATTCTGAGCTATTATATTGAAGAGGTAAAAAAATCTGTTCAAAGCAACAATTGGAAGAATCCATCTGATATTGTGAAAGCCATCAGGATATTCCAGAACAACTATGGAAGATCAGTAATTCCATCAAATGCCAGATTAAAAGCAGAAGTGCTTTATAACAATTCAGGTATTTTTAAGAGAATTACACGTATTTATTTACTAATAGGATTTATTTTATTGTTAGTGCAGTTTATTCACATTTTTCTTCCCAGGTTCCGGATACGCTTTTTTAGTATAACTGCTTTTGTAATTATATCCATCACTTTTCTTTTGCATACATCCGGACTTGGATTGCGATGGTATATAGCCGGACACGCCCCCTGGAGCAACGGCTATGAAGCACTTACCTTTATTGCCTGGGCAACTGTGCTTGCCGGAATGCTGTTTTCAGGAAAGTCGGGGATCACAATTAGTGCGACAGCAATTTTAGCGGCACTTATTTTACAAACGGCTCACTTGAGCTGGATGGATCCTCAAATAACAAATCTTGTCCCGGTACTGAAATCCTACTGGTTGATCATACATGTTGCTGTAATTACTGCCAGCTATGGATTTCTCGGATTGGGAGCTCTTGTTGCCCTTGTTAATTTGTTATTGATGTTTTTTGAGACGGCGAAAAGTCAGAACAGGCTGGAACCACAAATTAATAAACTTTCCCATATAATAGAGAGGACACTTATAGCAGGTTTATATCTGCTTGCCACAGGAACTTTTCTCGGAGGTATATGGGCAAACGAATCATGGGGAAGGTATTGGGCCTGGGATCCCAAAGAAACATGGGCACTTGTAACAGTTATTGTGTACGTAATAATTTTACATCTTAGACTGTTCCCCGGTATTAGAGGAAGGGTTCTATTCAATATAGTAGCTCTAATCGGATTCGGATCGGTTATTATGACATATTTCGGTGTGAATTATTATCTCTCGGGCCTTCATTCTTATGCTCAGGGTGATCCATTACCAGTTCCTCTCCTGGTATATTATTCTGTGGCAGTTGTCCTGGTACTCTCGATTTTGACAGCCCTTAACCAGCGTAGAGTACAAAAAATTCTTACCAGGCATAATTAAAGCAGAGCAGACTATGTCAAAGGTGACAAAGATTTCTATGTTGATCTTTATGTTTTTGCCTTCTAATGCAAGGGAGCAGTCCTTTGGTC
>DAOUOU010000052.1 GCA_030626465.1 Bacteroidales bacterium | reverse complement strand
AAGTGTTTATGAATTCCCCGAGAATTAAAAACGATTGAAGACAGAGAATTTACTATGATTGGAATATCTGTACCCGGTTCTTTTTTGCCTCATTTATAACTGAATTACCAATTAGGGTCAATATTGCATCATAATCAATCAAAATAGTATTAACATTTCAATCCTAAACTTGATAAATTTAACAGCCGTTGTTCTGGTAAGCATCAAATAACCCAATAGTAAAACATTAACTATGAGCAAAAAACGAATTTCTGAAGTCGCAAAAAATAGAAGTCTGGTCTCCGATGGTGCTTGGGGAACATTTCTTCATAAAAAAGGATTAAAGTCAGGGGAGTGCCCCGAGAGATGGTGTATTGATCATCCTGATGATGTTCTTGATATTGCTAGAAGTTATATTCAAGCAGGTTCGGATATGATTGAAACAAATAGTTTTGGAGGAACTGCCTTTAAATTAGAGCATTATGGCCTGGCAAATGAAGTAGATAAGATCAATGAAGCAGCTGCGAATATTTCAGCCAAAGCAGCCGGAACTGATTATTGGGTTATAGCATCCATTGGTCCTACAGGTAAAATGACGGTAATGGGTGATGTAACAGAAGAGGAGTTGTATACGAATTTTAAGGAGCAAGCTAGTGCACTGGAGAAAGGAGGAGCGGATGCAATTTGTATAGAAACCATGAGTGCCATTGATGAAGCTACTTTAGCAATTAAAGCTGTGAAGGAAAACACAAATCTGGAAATCATATCAACTTTTACGTATGAAAGATCACCTGATGGTGAATACAGAACCATGATGGGTGTATCGCCTACTGAAGCAGCAAAAGCCAGCATTGCAGCAGGAGCAGATATTATTGGCACGAATTGCGGGAATGGAATGGAAAGAATGATTGAAATTGTCAAAGAACTCAGAGATGCTGCCCCTGATACTCCGATATTGGTTCATGCCAATGCGGGTTTACCTACTCTTGTAGATGGAGAGGACGTTTTTCCCGAAACTCCTGAGCAGATGGCAGAATTTGTTCCCGGTATAATTGAAGCCGGTGCCAATATTATTGGCGGATGTTGCGGTACAACGCCGGCACATATTAAAGCAATAAAGGAGAAAATACAAAGCTTGTCATATTAAAAAAATAAATAAAATGACTTTTAAACCTAAATTTTTATCATCTGCAATCGGAAGTATGCCATTGGATAATTCCGAGGAGGCAATAGATCTGTCTTTCTCTACTCTGGATGCACCTATATGGCCGCAACTTTCGCATTACGGACTTAATGAACAGATGGAAATTCAATACTCCGAAGGAATGCCTCGCATAGTAATTGACAGGGAGAAGGGAAGGATGTATTTCGATACTTCGGGAGATTATTCCGAAGAATTGGCTACATTTTATGAATCGTACCTGATGGCAATGGATCCTGATGAAGGGAACGGTGACTGCAGTGCCATGGCAATATCACCTGATTTCTCAAAAGGAATATATGCACTGGAAAAGCGGCTTAAAACCATGAACAGTAAATTGCCATGGTTGAAAGTTCAAACCACCGGGCCATGCAGTTTTGCACTGACCATTGTCGATGAGAACAAAAGGGCAATTTATTATAACGATGAATTCAGGGATGTGGTAGTCAAAGCACTTGCTATGAAGTGCAGGTGGCAAATTCAAAAGTTTAAATCCTATGCAGATAACATCATATGTTTTATAGATGAGCCCATCCTTTCTGCCTTTGGAAGTTCTACCTATGTGTCAGTAAAAAGAGAAGATGTGGTTGCTATGCTTAATGAAGTTGTTGAGGCTGTGCATACTGATAATGCATTGGCAGGAATTCATTGCTGCGGCAACACCGAATGGAGTATTCTGATGGATGCCGGCGCAGACATAGTCAACTTTGATGCTTTTGAATATGGTGATACCATCGCTATTTATTCAGACCATGTGAAGAATCATCTTGAAGCCGGAAAAATATTAGCCTGGGGTATTGTGCCCACTTCGGTTGCCATAAGGGAACAACCAGTAGAGAGTCTTGAAACGCAACTTGAAAAAGTGATGGATAACCTGGCTTCCAAAGGTATCGACAAGCAGCTTATTATGGAACAGGCTATCATAACTCCATCTTGTGGAACTGGTTCAATGGAAGTTGCTGATGCCAGGAAAGTATTTGAAATTACCGATTTGCTATCAAAAAGAATGAAAGAGAAGTATTTCAAATAAAATCCTTATAAACTACATACTCAAAAGAGATATGAACCGGGCTTGTGAGCTCACCATAGGAAATAAATATAAGGACTCCAAACAATGTTTCAATAACAGCTCTCATTTTGATGTATGTATGTTGATGAAGATGAATAAATAACCAAGAATTCTCAAGTGAAAATAGCGATCTCAGGAAAAGGCGGGGTTGGAAAATCGACACTTTCTGCAGCCATATCGTTGCTGTTGACACGCAGTGGGGAAAAAGTACTGGCTATTGATGCTGATGAAGATGCAAATCTTGCTTCAGCTTTAGGTGCATCTGAAATTCAATTGAAACAAATTGTGCCTATATCCGAACAGGTGGCATTGATTGAAGAGCGCACAGGTGCAAAAGTGAAACAATACGGCCAAATTTTTAAACTTAATCCTGAAGTATCCGATATAAGCGGTAAATATGCTATTGATATTCATGGGGTTAACTTATTGGTACTGGGTGCGGTTGATCGTGGTGGAGGGGGTTGTGCATGTCCGGAGAATGTATTGATACGATCGCTTGTTACCGATCTCATTTTGTACAAAGATGAAATTTTGGTTATGGACATGGAAGCAGGGATTGAGCATCTTGGACGGGCAACGGCAAGAGGTGTAGATAAGATGATTGTTGTAATTGAACCGGGTCAGCGTTCCATCGATACAGCCAAAAAAATTAAAACCATGGCCTGGGAAATTGGGGTCTCAACGATTTTATTTGTTGCCAATAAAATATTCGATCGGTCTGATGAGGAACTGATTCGATCTGCTATTCCCGAATCGGAACTGATAGGAATAATTCCATTTTCTGAAGAACTAAAACTGACAGACAGAACCGGGCAATCAGTACTGGATAATATCAGTGAAGATTTACTGAAATTATTTAATGATATTTTGCATAAAATTAAAGGATAACAAATACTCAATAAATGGGCCATTTCATTGCAATAACAGGGAAAGGAGGGGTTGGCAAAACAACAATTTCAGCATTGATTGTTAACCGGTTAATAAAAAGAGGACGAGTACCTGTATTAGCCATTGATGCTGATCCAAATACTTGTCTCGATGCTATGCTGGGTGTTAAAGCAGAAAAAACCGTAGGCCGGGTTCGCGAAGAAGCGCGAGAAGTTGCCGGCCAGGGAATGGCAGCAGGTGTTTCCAAACAGGAATTGCTTGAGATGAAAATTGCGGAAAGTCTTATTGAAGCGAAAGACTTTGATCTCATTGCCATGGGAAGGTCTGAGGGGCCTGGGTGTTACTGTTATGCAAATAATGTGTTAAAAGCTGTTATCAGTGAGATATCAGTCAATTACCCATACATCGTGTTGGATAACGAAGCAGGACTGGAAAACCTTTCAAGAAGGATTGTTCAGGAAGTTGATGTATTGATTATCGTGAGTGATCCGTCGAACAGAGGTTTGGAAACGGTAAAACGACTGTATGAATTATCGCACGAGATGGGCATTGTATATAAAAAACTTGTACTCATTGTAAACAGGAACAGAAAGGATCATCTTCCTGAATCTGCTAATGAATTACAAAAAGCATCGAATGCTGATATTCTAATCAATTTACCGGACGATAGTGAATTGATTGAATTGTCCGAAAAAAGTCAGGTGATCAGTGAATTATCTGATAACAATCCGACGATTAAAAAAATAGATGAATTATTAGAAAAGCTTGAGCTTTAGATACAATACAATTTTGGTATTTTACAGAAAAGATCTTTGAATAAATGGAAAAGGAAGGATTACAAATAGACCAACTGGTATACGATCAGGCTTCGCTTGAGATGCTGGAAAAAGCAAATAGGGAATCTATCGATACTTGTTTTGCAAGGTATGATACTCAGAAAAACCAGTGTAAATTTGGCACAACAGGGGTGTGTTGCCGCATTTGTCATATGGGTCCCTGTCGGATTACTCCCAAAGCACCAAGAGGAATTTGTGGTGCCGATGCCGATACAATTGTCGCAAGGAACTATCTTCGCGAAGTTGTCAGCGGTACTGCAGCACATTCCGATCATGGTCGCCATCTTGTTCTGCGATTAAAAAAAATAGCAGAAGGGAAAGGCGGGGGCTATGAAATCAAAGACAAGCAGGCATTATACAGGGCAGCAAATGATTTTCACATTCCAATCGAAAACAAAACAGACGAAGAAATTGCTCTCGATCTGGCAAACTTGCTTCTGGATGAATTTACCTCGCAGGAAGAAAAACTCAAAACACTAAAACTTGCACCTCTTACCCAGCAAGGCATTTGGAAAACCAACAACATTGAACCCCTGGGAATTGACAGGGTAATTGTCGAAGCGATGCACCGTACCCATATAGGTGTGGACCATAGTTACAGAAACATCCTTCTTAATGCATTCAAAACTTCCCTGGCTGATGGATGGGGAGGTTCCAGAATTGCAATGATTGTTTCTGACATTCTATTCGGAACACCTTCGCCGGTAAGGAGTGCTGCTAACCTGGGAATACTCAGTAAAGACAAACCCAATATTATAGTCCATGGGCACGAACCGGAACTTTCAGAGATGCTGGCGATATCCATTAACGATCCGGATATAAGGAAATATGCAAAAGCAGCAGGTGTTAAGGGAGTTCAGCTTTCCGGAATATGTTGTACAGCCAATGAAATATTGATGAGGCATGGTATACCTCTGGCCGGTAGCTTTTTGCAACAGGAACTCGCTATCATTACAGGGGCTGTTGAAATGATGATTATCGATGTGCAATGTTGTATGCCCAGTTTGCCCGAAGTAGCTAAGTCATATCATACAGAAATCGTTTCAACTACCGATATTGCCATGACAGAAGGTGCCATACATATGCCTTTCGATGAAGATAATGCATTAGCATCAGCAAAAGCACTTCTAAAAATGGCAATTGATAATTATAAGAACAGGTCTCCTGAAAAAGTAACCATACCCGATATTTCATCACCGCTTGTAGCAGGATTTAGTGTCGAAGCAATTAAATATATGCTTGGAGGGCGATATCGTGCATCTTTCCGGCCTCTGAACGATGCTATTATCTCTGGTCGTATTAAAGGTATTGTGGGTATTGTTGGTTGCACAAATCCAAAAGGAAAAGTAGATGAATACATTAATGTATTAACCCGTGAATTACTTAAACAGGATATGCTTATTCTGAAGACAGGATGTGCTGCTATTGCGTCGGGTAAGGAGGGAATGCTAAGACCTGAAGCTGCACTCGAAAAAGCCGGAAAAGGTTTACGCGAAGTTTGCGAAGCTGTGGGAATACCACCTGTACTTCATATGGGAAGCTGTGTTGATAATTCGAGAATACTTGAAGCAGCTACCGAGGTTGTGAACGAAGGAGGTCTGGGAGATACTATATCCCAATTGCCGGCTGTAGGTGTTGCTCCCGAATGGATGAGCGAGAAAGCAGTGGCTATTGGTTGTTACTTTGTGGCATCGGGAGTTGATGTTGTACTAGGACAACCTTTTCATGTTTCCGGGTCTGAGAATGTCTCAAATTTTCTGCACAACGAGACTAAAAATCTTTTTGGTGCTTCTTTCCATTACGAAGCTGATCCAATCCAGGCAAGCAAAAAAATCATTGCTATAATAAACGAAGCCAGGAAAAATCTTGGGATCGATAAAAACATTGAAAGAAAATTGTTTGATATGAAAGACAGGAGGGAATTATAATGTCTAAAGTAATATGCGATAGCGCTATAGATGGTGCAATACAGTGGGTAACTCAGGCTGAAACAAACCTCGACAAAGCCATTCAATCAAAAGGAGAGGATCAAGAGGTTGGTTTTCCCGGTACAGCCTATTTCCTGCCGGTCATATATTCATTCACAGGCGAAAAGGTCAAAACCCTTGGTGATTTGCGCAAAATATTGATTCAGGCTAAAGAATTACTGCCACTCAGACCATCTGCCGATGTATGGTTACCTTACCTGGGAAATACACTTGATGCCGGTGTAGCAGCACTTTTTTCATGCGAAGTGATTGAAGCCTGCAAATATGTAACCGGACCTGATCCAGTTAATGGTATTTGGCTTGGAGCAGCGAATGATGTGATCATGCGTGAACGAGGAATTGAATTTGTTGATGGCACTGCTCCGGGATTTGCTGCCATTACAGGTGCTGCTCCCTCAAACAAGATTGCTGTTGAAATTGCTAAGGAGCTCCAGGAAAAAAACCTGTATGTCTTTATGGGTGGGGACACCAACGGCAAGCAGTTCGCCGAACAACTTGCTGAAGAGGGTATACAACTGGGATGGGAAACACGTCTTGTGCCTTTTGGAAAAGATGTTTCGGCACTGATTTATGCCCTGGGCTTTGCAAACCGGGCGGCTTTATCTTTCGGTGGGATTAAGCCTGGCGATTTTAAAGGGAACCTCAAATACAACAAAGACAGGATATTTGCCTTTGTATTGGCTTTTGGAGAAGTTACTCCCGAAAAATATGCTGCAGCTGCAGGGGCAATAAACTATGGATTTCCGGTTATTGCCGATACGGATATTCCTGAAATCTTACCAACAGGAGTATGTACCTATGAACATGTGGTTTCAAATGTACCATACGAATCGATGGTTGAAAAGGCGCTGGAGGTAAGGGGCTGTAAAATTAAAATTACCAAGGTACCCATACCTGTTGCATATGGTCCGGCTTTTGAAGGTGAACGCATCAGAAAAACCGATGTACATATAGAATATGGAGGGAACAAGACCCGTGCATTTGAGTTTGTAACCAGCGTTGCGCTTGATGAAATAAATGACGGAGATATCGATATTATCGGCCCTGAAATTGATTCCGTTGAAGAAGGTTCAGCTTTGCCCTTAAGTATCTGGGTTGAAGTTGCAGGCAGGAAGATGCAACCTGACTTTGAACCCATACTTGAGCGACAGATACACCATCTGTTAAACGGAGCAGAAGGAATCTGGCATATGGGGCAACGCGATATCATGTGGACAAGGATTTCAAAATCGGGATTTGCAAATGGTCTTCGACTCAAACATTACGGAGAGATACTTCATGCCAAGCTGCTTTCCGAATATCCTGCTATCGTTGATAAAGTGAAAGTGACTTTAATTGCCGATCAGAAAGAGGTGGATAAGAGGCTCGCGATAGCCAGAAAAGTATACGATGAAAGGAACAGGAGGCTTGAATCAATGACCGATGAATCGGTGGACACCTTTTACTCCTGTTTGTTATGCCAGTCGTTTGCTCCCGACCATGTATGTATTATCACACCGGAACGTCTTGGTTTATGTGGAGCATACAACTGGCTGGATGGAAAAGCAGCCTTTGAAATTGATAAAACAGGTCCCAATCAACCTGTTATCAAAGGCAAATGCCTTGATCCGAAAAGGGGCATCTGGCAGGGAATTGATGAATATGTATTTAAGAATAGCCATAAAGCAATAAAAAGCTTTTCAGCTTATTCAATAATGAATAATCCAATGACCAGTTGCGGATGCTTTGAGGCTATTTGTGCTTATGTTCCGGAATTAAATGGTGTCATGGTTGTAAACAGGGAATTTCAGGACGATACACCTGTTGGAATGTCGTTCTCAACATTGGCAGGCAATGTTGGCGGAGGACAGCAAACCCCAGGATTTATTGGCGTCGGCAAAGTATTTCTTACATCGAAAAAATTTCTGTTTACCGAGGGTGGTTTTAAAAGACTGGTATGGATGCCAAAAGAACTGAAGGAACTTCTTGCCCCCGATCTTATTAAAAGATTTGAAGAACAGGGTGTTCCCGATTTACTTGACAAGATAGCAGATGAGACTGTTGGCACAGAAACAGATGTTATCAAAGTATTTATGGAGAAAGTCAAACACCCTGCCCTCGATATGGATGATATGGCAATCTATGCCGAAGACCGGACAAGTGATACAACAGATCCTGTTTCCGAACAACCGGAGAAAGAACAGGAAGAACATTCAGCAGATAAACCAGTCGATACAAAGCCGGCAGATCATGAAAAACCTGTCTCAGCTGATCTGATTGAAGAGCTGAAAAAACAAATTACAAAAGAAGTTACCGAACAATTGAGGACTGATATTACACAGGAGGTTGCCAGGGAAATAATCAATACATTAAGCAATCAGTTTTTGGACGTCAGTGCTTCTGTTATCGATAAAAAAGAAAAAGTCGAACAGATAAAAGAAGAGGTGATTACATCTGTGAAGGGACCTGCAGGGCCCGGTGCCAAAGAAAAATTAAGCGGAGTAACAGCTTTTACAATACCTAAAGAAAAGTGCGAGGTTCCTGTATGGAGCGTTACACTGGGAGCTACAAAAAAAGAAGGGGGTACCCATGGAAAAACATATACTATTGGAGGCGCAGCCTGTATGCCATTTCATCTTTGGGAGGGTGAAATGCCAAACAGACCTCTGGTTGCTATGGAGGTTTTTGATATTGTCAGTGCAAAATACCCTGCTGTCCTTAAAAATATATATGGTGATCTGGTGGATAATCCTGCAAAGATGGCACAGGCATGTGTCGAGAAATATAATGCTGACATAATTAGTGTGCGATTGGACGGAACACACCCTGAAAGGGGTAACCGGTCAGAAGAAGAATCTGTAAAACTTGTAAAATCGGTATTGGATGCGGTTGAAGTTCCGCTGATAATAACAGGTCATAATAACTATGAAAAGAACAATAAAGTAATGAAGGCTATTGCACAGGCGTTTGCAGGAGAAAACCTTCTGCTTAACTGGATTGAACAGGACAATTACAAGACGATTGCCGGTGCCGCCCTTGCATATGGTCATAATATTGTGTCGCAAAGTCCGATTGATGTAAATATTGGCAAACAGTTAAATATCCTGTTAACCAATATGGATATTAAACCTGAACAGATTGTTATGGATCCAATGACAGGTGCAGTGGGATATGGTATTGAATACTGCTACTCTGTTATGGAACGCATACGCTTAACAGGAATAAATGGCGATAAGATGCTGGCAGGACCAATGATTGTATCGCCCGGACAGGAATGTGCAAAAATAAAAGAGAGTAAAGCCACCGAATCAGAATTTCCGGTATGGGGTGATTTGGAGAAGCGTGCTGCAGCATGGGAATTGACCACTGCAACTAACTTATTATATGCCGGAGCGGATATACTTATTATGTATAATCCCGAAGCTGCTATGGCTTTGAAACGCACCATTTTTAAATTGATGGACACAAAATAATTATTGCTATAATGAATAATGAGAATTAATAAAACAGTGATATGGCATTAACAGGATTGCAGATACAAAAGTTATTACCAAAAACCAATTGTAAAGAGTGTGGTTCAAATACTTGTCTGGCTTTCGCCATGAAGCTTGCTTCAAAAAAAGCAAATCTCTCGGAGTGCCCCTATGCATCAGAAGAAGCCAAACAAGTTCTCGGGGCAGCCAGCGAACCGCCTGTAAAAACCGTTCAATTTGGTAAGGAAAAAGAGCTTAAACTTGGTGATGAAACAGTGTTGTACAGACACGACAAAACTTTTGTAAATCACACCTTATTTGCTATAAATATTGATGATAGTGAAAACACCGATACCATTAATACAACACTTGAATCCATTAAGAACTATGAATTGGAAAGGGTTGGAGAGACTTTAACAATTGAAATGGTATCTGTCACTCACAAAAGCGGGGATAGCAAAAAATTTACTGAAGTGGTAAAAAATGCCTGGGATAAAACACAGAGACCCATCATTCTTCAAAGTACAGATGTGGAAGCTCTGAAAAAAGCTTCTGAAGCGATAAAGGGATCAGCCAGTGTGATTGCCTATGCAAACAAAGACAATTGGAAAGAGTTAAAAGAAATTGCAGTTGAAAATGGGCACATACTTTCTGTAACTGCTCCAAACCTCAATGAATTGGCATCTTTAACAGAGACTATTAAGAATGATGGCTTTAATGATTTGCTCATCAATTTTCAGACAGGATCCTTAGCAGAACAATTCCAGACAAATACCATTGCACGCCGAATGGCTATTAAAAACAATTACAAACCATTGGGCTATGCGAGTATTAAATACATTCAATCCGGTGATCTCCTGGAAGAGACTGTTATCGCTCTTACAGAGATATCAAAATATGGTGGTATTTGCGTGTTGCCAGCCTTCAATCCTGCCCAGCTTGTTTCATTAATGACGCTGCGTCTGAATATTTTTACCGATCCGCAAAAACCGATACAGGTTGATCCTAAAGCTTATCCGGTAGGAGAGCCCGATAAAAAATCACCTGTGTTTGTTACTACCAATTTCTCACTTACTTATTTTCTAGTATCCGGAGAAATTGAAAACAGCGGAATCAGCGCCTGGCTGGTAGTGCCTCAATGCGAAGGTATGAGTGTTTTAACAGCCTGGGCAGCCGGAAAATTTTCAGGTGCATCCATTGCTAGTGCAATCAAGGAAATGAACTTTGAAGATCAGGTTGAAACCCGCGAAATTGTAATTCCCGGATATGTTTCTCAAATTAGCGGTGAACTTGAAGAAAATTTACCCGGATGGAAGGTGCTGGTCGGTCCACAAGAGGCAGCTGATCTGGAAAGCTTCATCAAGGTAAAATTTGCAAGTTGATCATTCAACTTATTATTTTTTAAATATGCCGATAATTACTTTCCAGCCATCAGGAAAACAAATAAAAGCCCGGGCAGGAGATGATCTTATTACTCTTTTAAAAAAGGCTGAAATTGAGCTTGACTACCAATGCGGAGGTAAAGGGACTTGCGGAAAGTGTGTTGTAAAAATCCAATCGGGAAAAGTAGACTCAGATAGTTTTGGTAAATTATCAAGAGAGGAAATAAGCGATGGCTATATATGTGCATGCCGCACCAAAATAACAGACCAGGATGCAGTTGTACGCATCCCCAATCAGGTTGCATATGTAAATGATAGTGTATCAGACATTTCTGATGATGTTAAGTTAATTCAGCAGGATTTATTCCCAACTCATATAGATTATAATCCCCTTGCAGTTAAATGGCTGATACAGGTTCCTCTACCTAAGAGCCAGGATGGTCTCTCGGATATCGACAGATTAACCCGTCAAATTCAAGCTGACTGGGGACCTAAAAGAGTAATCTATCCGCTGTCTGTCATTCGTAAGGCAGCTGATATAATCAGGCAGGAAAGCGGGGCGATTACTATTATTCTAATCCGTGAACCTGAAGATTATCATGTTGTTGGTCTGGAACCCGGCGATACAACAGAAAAGCTTTTTGGTATTGCGGTTGATATCGGTACCACCACTGTGGCAGTTCAACTATCCAATCTCTCGCAAGCTAAGACTATTGGTACATCCACAGCCTACAATGCTCAAATTAAATGCGGTCTTGACATTATTAGCAGAATCAATTATGCAAACCGACCCGAAAGACTTGAGGAACTCAGACAACTTATTCTGGGTACAATTAATCATTTGATTGAACAAATCATAACGACAAGAAGGGTTGGAAAAATGGAAATTTCTAATGCAGTATTGTCGGGCAACACCACGATGATCCACTTACTACTGGGACTTAAACCTGAATACATCCGCCTTGAACCATATACTCCAACCTTACTTAGTGTGCCCTATGTTACTGCACATGATGTTGGAATTGATATTAATCCGGATGCCTGGCTCTATTTTTCACCCTGTGTGGGTAGTTATGTAGGGGGAGATATCACAGCAGGTTTGTTATGCACAGATCTTGCTACAGACAGCGAAGAAATAAACCTCTATATCGATATCGGGACAAATGGTGAAATTGTACTGGGTAATAAAGAATTTCTTGTTTCTTGTGCCTGTTCGGCCGGACCGGCATTTGAAGGTGGTGGAATTGAAGATGGAATGCGCGCTGCTATCGGAGCTATTGATAAAGTTGAAATTGACCGGGAAAGCGGAGAAGCAAGATATTCCACGATTGGCAATGCAAAACCCGTTGGTATTTGCGGCACGGGAATTATCTCGTTATTAGCGAATCTGCTATTGACCGGATGTATTGATCCTGCCGGACGATTAAATAGGGAAAGGAAAAATCCAGCCATTACAGTGTCAGGGAAAAAAGCAATGTATACCATTGTTCCTGCTGATCAAAGCGGAACCTCAGGAGCAATAAAAATATCGGAGATAGAAATTGAAAATATAATCAGGGCAAAGGCAGCTATTTATTCGGCTTGTTGCTTAATAACGAAGCAACTGGAAATTTCTTTTGATGATGTTTCAAACATTTACATTGCTGGCGGATTTGGCAGGTTTCTGGACTTGAACAATGCGAAGATAATAGGTTTAATCCCGGATCAGCCGCTGGATAAATTCAGATATATTGGGAATGCATCCTTAATCGGATCGTCTATGATTCTGATCTCCCAGGATTTCAGGGAAAAACAGATCAGACTGGCAAATCGTATGACATATATTGATTTAAGTACTGATTCCAGCTATATGGATCAATATACTGCCGCACTCTTCATGCCTCATACAGATCATAGTTTATTTCCATCGGTAGACGAATTGATAAAAGAAACAAATAAGATTCCATCTGAGAAATGAGTAAGAGTCACATGGGAGAATGGAAAAATGAGTCATTAAAAGCTTATATCTTTATCAGAATATACCAATACGACTGTGTGGAAAGAAAAAATAAAAATCAACCAGTATGGCAAATAAACTAAGATGCCCCGGGCAGGATCAGAGATTCTGGAAACCGGAAGATATTTTTGATGTCAGGTGCCCAAATTGCGGGAATGAAATAGAATTCTGGAAAGATGATCCTTTTCATACCTGTACAAAATGTAACACGATCATTCGAAACCCAAAAATTGATATTGGTTGTGCCGAGTGGTGCAAACATGCCGATGAATGTATTGTTGGGGAGCTAATGAAATAGACTTAGGCTGAATTCAAGACAATATACCCATATGCTGCAGAATTGAATGTATTAGTTTGAGGGAATACAAATAATAGTTAAGACATGCCTAATATTGAGGATAAAGAGATCAATTATTGTATTCGAAATTTGGATAGTGAGGATCAATCCAAACGAATAGAAGCAATGAACATACTTGCTGATATCGGAGATGAATTGTGTTTGAAAGAATTAAGAGAAAAGTTGAAATGTATCTCACAGAAACATCAGGCATGAATAATAATTCTTAAACTTGCACAAACAAAAACAAACAGACAGATGAAAACTTCCGCGGTTTATATTTTGTTTCTAAGCCTGTCAATCGGCTTTCATTCATGCAAGGAATCAAAAGATAGTGATGCCAATATTTTCTGGACAGAGAACACCTCACCTGAGGTAATTGGTACGATGATTATTGATGATCTGTTAGGCAGAACCGATTTTATGATGTACATAGCGGATCATGCCACTGCTGTTCATTATGCAGAAGCCTGTACGGGCTTTGGAGCAGCACGGCTGGCAAGTGTGCTGAATGATTCTGTGACACTTAAAAAATTATCCGATCGTTATTCAAGAGTAATAGACGATAGTATAATCAATACGGAAAACCATGTGGATGCAAACGTGTATGGTATTTTACCACTTGAATTGTATATGCATAACGATAAGGAAAAATTTCTGGAGCAGGGACTCCATCTGGCCGATAAGCAATGGGAGAATCCTTTGCCCAATGGCTTAACAAATCAGACCCGATACTGGATTGATGATGTCTGGATGATCGGTAGTTTGCAGGTTCAGGCATTCAGAGTTACGGGGAAGAAGATTTACCTTGAGAGGGCAGCACTGGAGATTGACTCCTATCTTCAGAAACTACAACAGTCAAATGGCTTGTTTCATCATGGGGAAGGCGCACCGTTTTTCTGGGGGAGAGGGAATGGATGGGTAGCAGCCGGACTGGCAGAATTACTGTCCGAATTACCGGTAAACAATCCGCATTATGCGTCCATACGAAAAGGCTATCTGAAAATGATGAATGCCTTGCTTGAGTACCAGGCAGAAGATGGCATGTGGAGACAATTGATCGATCATGCGGATTCATGGAAAGAAACTTCATCGACCGCCATGTTTGGTTATGCAATAGCAGTTGGCGTTAAGAAAGGGCTTTTACCAGAGGCGAATTTTACACAGGCCTATCAGAAGGCCTGGAAAGCTCTGGTTACTTATATCAATGAAGATGGAAAATTAAGAGATGTTTGTATAGGTACGGGTAAAAGCGACGATATAAACTATTATTTAGACCGCCCCCGTACAACGGGCGATCTGCACGGGCATGCCCCGGTCTTATGGTTTGCATACAGTTTGCTGGTTGAGGAGTTTTAGTTACCTCCGATCCTGGTGAGTGGTGGCCATTGTGACCAGGGGACTAAAACAGTACCGAACTAAAATTGCCATTTCATCCCAAGTGTAGGAAATACTTCAATTCGTTCACTGCCAAAGACAAAGTTTTTAGAGATCCTGAATTCGCTACCAACTGACAAATGAGAGTTTATGTTAAACCATACCTGGGGCTCACCATACAGTACAAATATCTTCTCATCAGGGTTTTTATAAAAATCGTTCTGTGTCCAGATGTCCGCATAGCCTGACAGGGTTATTTTATTATTGAACAGGGAATGATACCAGACGAAGGTCAGTTGAAAATCCGCACCGGAAGAACCTCTTATATACTTGTACAGGAGCATGGTGTTCAGGGTAAAATCTCCCAGTCTGAAAGGATATTCCACGCCTGCAAGCCACGAGTTGCGAAGATTTTCTCCGTATACAACAGAGTCAATTTCATAAATCACGCTTCCATCGTTGTACTCGATATGAAAACCAAGTTCGCGAAATGTTTTATTATTTCTGAACCATGGCATATAAAAATTGCGTGCAATCTCAAAATAGCCTAAGGAGACCCCTCGCGGACGATCAGGTGAGTTGAACTCAAAATCGGCAAAAAGAAATGTATAACCCAGTGTATCTGGTCTGAATAGTTCTAAAGTACCCACAAAATAATTTCGTTTGGTACCATCTTCAAGCCTTCCAAAATCATAATGGAGCTGGATGTTTTGTGAAAATAAGCAGGTTGTGGTGAAAAGAAGCGGAAGAATCAATCGAAATTATTTTGTGGGTACTTTAGAACTATTCAGACCAGATACACTGGGTTATACATTTCTTTTT
>DAOUOU010000164.1 GCA_030626465.1 Bacteroidales bacterium | reverse complement strand
GCATTATTATTTGCTCTTCCGAAAGAAATCTTACTGAAAATTTGTTCTCCGTAATCTTTTGTCCACAAAGTAGTTATTCTATCTCGTTCATCATGATTGAATTTAACAATACTAACCTTAGATTCATCCTTCTGAGGAGACTGAACATTACAGGCTGCAAAGTAGGTATTGTTTCCGGCATCAACAATTGATGTTACTTCTGAGTCGCCTTCGGTTCCAAAAAACAAAGGGCTGGGATTGGTTCCTTCCTTTGTCACCTGCACCATGTAGCCGTTGTAAGTATTGTACTCCGGACGACTGTTAGTTGATCCGCCAATAATGAAATAGTCACCTGCTTCAATAATGGCATTGCCAAACTCATTTTTCGCCTGCCCATGTACCTCGTACCATAGAAGAGAATCAGCTGCATTTATCTTGGCAATGAGTAAATCCGAATGAATATTATTATCATCCAAAATTTCAGAATACCCGGTTAATACTAAATCTCCATTATCAAGAACAAGGACATCAAAGGCTTCATCATCAAGATTAAAATTGCTGCCAAAACTTGATGTCCACAAGGTATCCCCTGCCTCATCAATCTGAATTAAATATATATCTTTATCCCCCTGACTGGATTCCTTTGTGCTGCCGGCAATAACATAACCATTATCGTTTTTCTTTATTGCATAGGCAAAATCATCAAACAGACCACCGTATGTAAGTACCGGGGCAATTGTATTTCCGTATTGATCGGTTCTGATAAGGCAAATATCCTGACTTCTTCCGGGATTTTCAAAATTCCCCAGAATAATGCATCCTCCATCATCGGTAGTCAAAACACTTACTCCGGTATAAGGCTTATTGCTGCCATAATATTTTATGAATGATTCGGCCTGACCCGTTGAGAATTCCTCTTTATCGCATGAAATAACAAATAGTGCCGGTAGTATGAGAAAGAGATTAATATTCTTCATGAATGAAATTTTAGTAACGGTTCTTTTTGGACTGATAAATAGAAAAATAATACCCGAAACTGATACTCAGATGATCGAGCATAAAATCATTGTCAATATAATAATATCTCGACCAGTAACGCGGAGATGAATACCTTTCCTTTTCAATAACCATGTTGTTCAATCCTACATGATATCGTAGATCCAGCACCAAATATCCTCTTGGAATTTTATAATCCAATCCTAATCCTGCCAGGACAGCAAAGGAAATATCCTTTCGGTGTAAGGAAATATCATTTTCTTTGTCTGATAACGATTCCACCCCAGACTGGGTTCTCTCCGGTCTGATTGTATTATCTGTAATGAAACTAACCATTCCCCCGGCACGAGCAAAATACTTTAGATTGCCTTTCCCAAAACTATAGGTGAAACTTAAAGGAACATCAACCTTGATAATCTTTTCCTCAACAATACTTTCACTAAAACTCCTTATGCTTTCACGAACCTGAATGTCTGATTTCTCAACAAGTGTAAAATTTTGCCAGCTGTAAATGGCATCAATATTAATATTGATATCTTTCCATAAATTTCTGCTGACACCAAACCCAATATGAAATCCGGTTCCTGTTTTATCATTGAATTCAGCCTGGGTTTGATCAAGTGTCGAATAAAGTTCAGTAATTCTGGGATTAGAGAAATTTGGTCCAAAAAACAAATTCAGAGAATAAAAGGAGGATGTTTTATACGATTCCAGAAGGTATACAAATTCAACAGGATCATTAGGCATGACTTCGTATTCAGGAAACTTCTTAAGAAATTCATCCATCATTCTCTCTGCCTGAAATTGATCATCATCAAAAAGATAAGCAAGAATAATAAGCTTATAGGCTTCAGTCCTCTGTGCACGTGTAAATCCCGATTCCATACAATCCGACAACAATTCGGGTATCTCATCAATTAGTCCTTCCTCATAGAGCTCTTTCGCCTCTCGTAAGGTATTCAAACAACTTTTTTGCGCCTTTAAACTCAAACCTGAGAGAAAAAATAGCAAGAGTATGTAATAAAATATTCTCATTTTAACGGCATTATTTCGTAAATAGTATCTGCAAGAAAACTCAGTGTTTGATAAGAAAACGTCAAGTTCAAGCCTTGCGAAGTAACGCAGAACTTAGCGAATCCTGAAAGGATCAACGAAGTTAATCCTGAAAGGATCAACGAAGTTAACCGATCTCATGAGCTTGCGAATAAATTGGCGTTTTCTTTCAAACACTAAATACAACAATTTTACTGAGTTATAGTAAGCTATTTATTGTTTCTGTTAATCTCTGATGTTTTCTAATGTATTGGTACAATATTCTACCCAATTTCTTCTATTAAACTATATATTATAATCCTTTACTCAAGATTTCTGCACGTTTTCTGATACTCTATATCCATCCCAACATAAATATCCCACTCCTGATCTGTGAAATTTCTCGATACAAATCTACAAATTTCATCGGCCATGTATTTTGTTCTGGTTGGCCAATAGTATACTTCGCCCTTTTCACTTGATGAAACCAGTGTCTTGCCATCCCGACTGAATGCTATTGCAAATACCCATGATTCATGTTCGGTTATAATAACCGGACTTTCTGATAATCTTCCTGCATTCCATATTCTAATCGTTCCGTCAAAGCTTGAGGAGGCTATTTGTGTATTATCCGGACTATAGCTGATATCAAGTACTCTTGTGGTATGCCCTTTTACCTGAGATATTCTTTTGCCTGATCTCAGATCCACAATAATAATGTTACCAGGTTTATCCCCCATTACAATCCTTGATCCATTTTTATTAATTGATATAGCATGTATGCCGTTGCCTTTGTTATCGTAAACAGTTCTTGCTTCACCATTTGAAATGTTCCATCGGATCAGTTTGCCATCATCTGTTCCTCCATAGACAGATTTACCATCTGTTGAAGCACATATGGTTCTGATCCTTGTTGAATGAGTTACAATAGTTTTCTTCTCACCCGACAAAAGATTCCAATAGATAATTGATTTATCACTTCCTATTGAAATAAGAATATCTTTTCCCCGTATAAAATCCAGATCCATTACGGATCCTCTATGGCCTTCTTTAAGTTGTGGCTGGTTATTAGGCTGATTCAAATTAAAAATTTGTATGGTTGATGTGCCTGTACCACACGCAAGCCATCGTCCGTTTGAACTAATTGCCAGACTGCGATTAGAAAAATTATTATTGATTAAAACCTGAGGTTGTGATGAACTCCTTTCAAGATCCCAGCGAAGAATTTTCCCATCGGCACCTGAGCTGAAAAAAGTTTTACGTGAAGGTAAAAAGGCCAGTGAACGAACTGCTCCCTCATGACCGCTAAAAGAATTATAATCTTTACCTTTTACTTTAGCAAAAACACTATACAAACCATTATAAATATCAGGATGATTCTTTAGCCCACTGTATTGTTCATTGAATCTGTATGCCTGGTATGCAAGCAAAGCCTTAATATTGATTTTATCAACCTGCGTGGCTTTGATTGCCATAGTCTGAGCTGTTGTCAGCATACGCTTGCGCATCTCCATTGATTTGGCTTGCTCAGCACGTGTCTGATCTTTAATTGCCTGTTGAGCAGTTAATTCAGCCAGCCCACGTTCATACTGAGCCTGTTGGGTGGTTTTCTCCAGTTCTTCGCTATGTTGTATTACTTCGTCTACTAAATCATAAGCCACCTCAGCTTCTTCTTTTACTTCATGCAATTGAAGCAAAGCTGCCATTTGAGATTTTTCTGCCGAATCTTTCTGTATTGTTGCGCGTAAACGTTCAAGCTCTTTTATGTCCTTTTCTTCCACTGCTATGTTTTTCTCCTGCTCCATATATGCAGCAAATTTTTCTGCCTGCCCTTGTAACTCCATCGCTTCTTTTCTTTTGTTCAATGCATATGACATTAATCCTAAAAAGAGTATAGCCGTTATTCCCATATATGTGGCAAATCTTCTGGTTCGATTAAGCGTCCTTCGCTGGAGTTTAATTTTATTTTGTTCTTCCTGTAAGAATTTCTTTTCGCTGGCATCAAGAAATACCATCACCTTTTCGAAGGCAGGATTATATTTCTTTGCCCATGCAAGTGAAGGTTGTTGTGTTTTTTTCCAGTTGAGTGCAAGCTGAAGATCCGGAGGTCGCCACAAACCAGTTTTTCCAATCTGGTAAAGAGATGCTGCTTCAGATAAACGTAAATACATCTGAACAGAATTCGTTTCTTCTTCAACCCATCCTTTTAAACGATCCCAAACACGCATTAAACTTTCATGCGAAATATCAATGACAGTATGTTCATTTAATTCAACATTTTCAGCCGGAGTAACGAAAGAACGGCCCCTTGAACGAAATATGTTAACGACCTCAACTACATCTTCAATCCGGGCCTGAGCAACATCAGCAATTTCTTTGATAGTTGCCGGATGTCTAATTCCTTTATTGTCAGAACTCTTTTCAGTAAGAGTTTTAAACATGCTCTTACAAATTCTTTTCCCTTCATCAGAGAGTAGTTCAAACGCCTCATTTGCATGCATTGACAAGGCATTTTCCATCTTTCCCGCGGCTTCGTAATCGCGCAATCGAGTTGGAGTGTCTGGCTCATTATACTTCTTCCAGAACTCCCATGTGCGCATCATTGCATGCTGTAAAACAGGTAGCTGATCAGTGCCTTCAACTATTGAGTTTAGGATCTGTTGGCACAATTGAGGATCTATTTCAACCTGTGCAACAGATATAGGACCAAGAACGGCTTGAGAAAAATCCTCTCGTGTCATCTGGGGAACAAGAAAGTTGCTGTCGTTTATTAAGCTTGTTAATTCCTGGAAATGACTACATTCACCTACAAAGTCAGAACGCATTGTAATAACAATATATATAGGAAGTTTGCGCTGATGTACCGCATTCACCAAAAGTTTTATAAATGCTTCCGTCTCGTTCACAGTGGTGAATGTATCGTCCCTGCTTTCCTTAAATCGAAAAAGTTCCTCAAACTGATCAATAATCAATAACAGATTTTCTCCTTTTTTAAGATCCATTTGTGAGATAGCATCAATCAATCCGAAAAAACTTCTTCTGAGGAGGGCATACACAATATTTCTTGTAAGTTCTACCTTCTTTGAATCTGCTCTGCTATTCTGAGTTTCCGCATCAGCTATTGCTTCGGCGAGATTCCTGACCGGTTGATTCCCCGGCCTGGTAGCAATGATTCGCCAGTTTGAACCCGTTCCTGAAATAAAACCTCCATAAAGTATGGGTACCAGTCCGCAATAAACAAGTGAAGATTTTCCACTTCCCGAAGCACCGGTTACTGCCGCGAAATGATTGTTAGCGAGGTATTCAAGGATGACCTCACTCTGTCCTTCGCGACCAAAGAACAGATGACTCTCTTCAATACCAAAGGCTCTTAAGCCCGGAAAGGGATTATGTAGTTCGTTTAAATTATATGGGGCCTGTACCTTATTGGTAATCATTCGGAAATTAGTTTTTGTAATACCAAATCAGGATCAAGTTCATCTTCATTTATAATTTCAACTTTTGTTTTTATCATTTTAATAAGTTCCTGTTCAGGTCTGAGCTTTGAAATTATCACAACTTTCTTAAAAGGTTCTTTTCTTCCAATACCCGGTGATTTGATTATATCACGAAGCTTACTCCTTAGCCAATATTCATTTGAGTTTTGCTGATAAATAATAATGCCGTCAGAAACACGAAGAGCCTGTAAATGTCTGGTATAGATACCTGTTTGTTCTTCATAATCAAGTGTATAGACTCTTAGTCCCGAGAGAGAAAGGGTTGAATACAATTGCTCAAATTTATCTGATGTTTCCTCTTCGGCAAGTAAATAAACCCTGGAAATATTTTCATATTCTAACCGTTCTGTATGGTTTGTATTTTCCAGTTTATCTGATAGAATAGTTTTAAAGATTTCCAAAGGACTTTCGATAATTTCGGTATTCATTTCAGCTTCGTCACGTCTGAGCCTTTTCAGGTAGAGCGCCTGTCGTTGATCTGTGATTTTTGCATTCTGAGGAATCCAGATTAGTCTTCTGAATGATTGATGTTCATCACTTTTTTGAAAATCTTTAATGATCTGATTCTGAAAATCAGGTAAAGAGTATTTTGAACCTTTGAGTATATCACCATACTGAGCTCCCATTAACTGAATGGCGAAATCTGCTTTTTTCAGATTGGCCATCATTACCTTTTTGAACTCATCGCTTGTTGCTGGCATATCAATCCTTGGTAACACGTTGAATCCATTATGTTGTAATTCACGTCTTATTTCATCCCG
>DAOUOU010000092.1 GCA_030626465.1 Bacteroidales bacterium | reverse complement strand
GGATACCATTGCTTCTGCATTTATTTTTGGCGATAATAACGAATTGCCGGTTAATATTTCAGCTCAGGAGGAAACAAAACTATTAATTATACCTCGAAATGAGTTGCTTCATTTGTTAAAGAAAAATGAGATTGTTCTGCAAAATTTTCTCAATATTATGGCCAACCGTACGCAGCACCTTTCACAAAAGATAAGGTTACTTGGAATGCAATCCATCAAAGGAAAAATAGCCTATTACTTGCTTGATATTGTTAAAAAAACTGGTAGTCATGAAATAAAGCTTCCAAATACCCAAAATGAAATTGCAAGTATCTTTGGTGTTGCACGTCCTTCAATAGGACGGGCAATAAAAGAAATGAATGATACGGGCATTATTTCTACTTCGGGTAAAAGTGTAAAAATCTTGAATAAGGCTGCCCTGTCAAGATTGTTAAGTTAACAAGGATGACCTATTAAACTCTTACTTTTCAAATTATTGCAGTACTACCAGGTTTGAACCAGCATAGCTTTGGCAAGTTGATCTGCAGTACTTCTTCCTTTAAGTTCTGAAACCAGTTCAAGGGCAAAATTCAAAGCTGTCCCGGGGCCACGACTTGTAATTACATTATCTGATTTCACAGCTAAGTCAGTGCTCAAGCTGGCTCCAAGAAGCTCGTTCTCAAAACCCGGATAACAAGTAGCTTTTTTGTTTTCAAGTATATTCAATCCCCCTAAAACCAGAGGAGCGGCACATATTGCAGCAACCTTTTTTCCGGCATCATGAAACCTTTTAAGCTGGATTTTTAGTCCTTCATGTGCATTCAAATTATGAGCTCCGGGCAAACCTCCTGGAAGAATAAGGATTTCTGCATCTTCATAGTCAGCATTCTCAAAAAGCACATCGGTTTGAACAACTATTCCATGAGCACCGGTAACAGAAAGGTTTCCTGTAACAGAAACCATAGATGCAGGTATATCAGCCCTTCGCAAAACATCAATTATCGTGAGGGCTTCAATTTCCTCAAAACCATCGGCGAAGTGAACAAATGCTTTTTTCATGGCAGTATGAATTTAGTAGTTAATAGAATTACGAATTAATAGGAGAATGTATGTGTTATATTTTATATCCATCTTAACAGACTAAAATCCTGTCTGTGAGGCAAAAACTCATGAACAGGGTAAATTCGAATGCCATAGTTGAAGGTACCGGGTTGATCGTTCAGTACATCAGTTTCAAAAATAGCTTTACCACCATTTGTATTTAAAAGTTTAAATTGTTGTGTGCTAACAACCTCTCTCATATTTTCTGTAACAATAAGCTCTACTCCAACCCGGGTTGGATTTATTTCATTCAGATTGAGCGTAACTTGCCCATGATACTTGGTGCCGGTATCAACTGTATCAGTAGTATGTTCAAACAATTTCACATCTAAAACCTCAATATTATTCCATGCACGAGTCATTTTTTTCTTCCATGAAGAAATGTGTTTTGCCATTTCATAATCGTTTTTCTTCATTTTCGTCATGCGTTGAAACTGCTTGTTATAAAACTGGTTAATATAGTCATTAATCATTCTTCGGGTTGTGAATTTGGGAGCGACATTGGCAATTGAATTTTTGATAAGGCGAACCCATTCAGATGAAAATCCTTCCTGATTTTGTTTATAAAAGGTCGGAAGAATCTCATTTTCAAATATGCTGTATATGATTTCAGTATCCAAATCATCCTGAAACTGTTGATTATCATAAGTACGTTCATTTGTTAATGCCCAACCGGCATCCGGTTGATATCCTTCTACCCACCAGCCATCTAGTACACTGAAATGCAGTGTACCATTCATCACTGCTTTCTCTCCGCTTGTACCGGATGCTTCAAGTGGTCGTGTAGGGGTATTAAGCCAGATATCGGCTCCTGAAACCAATAATTTTGCAAGACTAATGCTGTAATTCTGGAGAAAAAGAATTTTGCCAAGAAATTCCGGCTTTTTTGATACCTCTATGATCATCTTGATCATGTCCTGACCTGCCTGATCTGCCGGGTGAGCTTTACCTGCAAAGATGAACTGGACTGGCATATTCTCATTATTAACCAGTTTTGACAGGCGATCAAGATTCCGGAATAACAGGTGAGCTCTTTTATAGGTGGCAAAACGACGTGCAAAGACAATGGTTAGAGCTTTATCTGATAAAGTATTATTTATAGCTACAATTTGTCTTGGATCTTCGTGCCTTTTTATCCAGTTTTCTTTGAAACGCTCTTTAACAGAATTAATAAGTTTTGTTCGAAGTTCCTGCTTAAGGTCCCAAATTTGTCTATCCTCTATGTCATAGATTCTGTTCCAGAAATCCTGATTGGTCTGGTTGTCGATAAAATTGCCATCAAATAGTCGATTATAAATAACCTTCCATTCTTTAGCCGTCCAGGTTGGCCAATGCACACCATTAGTCACATACCCGATATGCAATTCTTCAGGCAGGTAACCTGGCCATAAGGGAGTGAACATTTCACGTGATACTGCACCGTGCAGCATCGATACACCATTTACTTCCTGAGCCATATTGGCAGCAAGGTAGCTCATATTAAACTTTTCCTTCCAATCGTTTGGATTGGCCCTGCCGAGTGCCATAAATTGGCCCCAGCTTATTCGTAATCTCCCGGGATAATTGCCAAGATATTTTCTTAAAAGATCTTCATCGAAATGGTCATGCCCGGCTGGTACTGGTGTGTGGGTAGTGAATAATGTTGATGTTCGTACTATCTCTCTGGCCTCAGCAAAAGTTAGTTGTTCATTGATCATATATTGACGAATACGCTCCAGACCACAAAAGGCACTGTGTCCTTCGTTGTTGTGGTAAAGATCTGATTCAATACCTAATTCATGTAATGCTCTGACACCCCCGACACCAAGAAGAAGTTCCTGTTTCAAGCGGGTTTCCTTATTTCCGCCATACAATTTGTGAGATACTTCCCGGTCTTGTGGTGTATTCTTTTCAAAATCAGTATCGAGAAGGATCATCTCAATCCTGCCAACATGCAATTTCCAGATTCGCGCATACATAATACGACCCGGAAGCATAATTTGTACAGTTTTAAATTCACCGCTGGCATCCCTAACAGGCAATACAGGTACTTTAGAAAAATGCTGGTAATCGTATTTTACTTGTTGCTCACCCGACAGGGTTAAAAACTGATTGAAATAACCAAATCGATATAGAATCCCAACTGCAACGATATTGGTCTTTGCGTCGCTGGCTTCCTTCAGGTAATCACCGGCAAGAATTCCCAATCCGCCTGAATACAATTTCAGGGAATCGTGAAATCCAAATTCCATACTGAAGTATGCAATTTTTGGAGGTGAAAGTTTTTTGGCTTCGTTTATGTAATTGGTATACCTTTTATAAACATGATGAAGTTTTGAGATATAATCTGAATCAGTGCTTAATTTTTGTAATCTTTTATAGGGTACCTGCTCGAAAAGTATTTCAGGATTATAATCACTGGCTTTCCATACAGTTGGATCAATAGTATCAAATAATTCCTGCGCTTCATCATCCCAGGTCCACCAAATATTTTCTGTTAGTTTAGACAATTGCTCCAGTTTCCTGGGAAGCTTTGATCTAACGATTATTCTCTTCCAGACAGGTTCATTAGTAAGAGGAAGAATGTAATCGTGAATTTGTTCGGTAGGCTTATCTTCAATCTGAACAAAAATTTCAGCTCTTTCGGTAACTTTTTGAAGTGCTAAATTATATGCCTTTTTATAATTTGCTAATAAGGAACTCCACAGGGCTCTATGAGATAGTTTTTTAGCATTTTCATGTACTGCTTTTATCTCTTCTTTGTTAAGTGGATATATCGATAACACAGCATCCAATATTTGCGATGTTACTTCCTCATCATTGGTATCGCTTCTCTCAATAATTATTAATGCCTTGCAAATATCTTTACATTCCTTTTTTAACCAGCGTCCTATACCAGTGAGTGAAGTTGTAACTGTAGGAACACCAAAGGCCAGGCTTTCCAAAGGCGCATATCCCCAGGGTTCATAGTAGGAAGCAAAAATAGTCTGATCACAACCGGGAAGTATGTTATAATAAGACAGATTGAATATACCGTCTATACCGTTAAGATAAGACGGAACATAAATCAGTTTTACTTTATCTTTCTTTTCGTTATGGAATCCAAGCTTGTTTAAACGTTTAAGAATAGGGTCCAACTCGGCATCATGCAAATAGTGAGTTATCACTTTTGACCCTTCTTTAATTTCGGCATTCAATTCTAATGCTTGCTGTAAATCTTTCCTTGGGCCATAGTGATTTGAAGGAGTGAATAAAAAAGCGACAACAGGCCTTTCAATCTTTTTGCTTCGAAGATTGTTCAAGGCAGCAATGAATAAATCGATACCTTTATTCTTGAATTCATATCTGCCACTGGTGGCAAGAATAAAGGTATTTTCGGGCAGAGGCTCTGATATAAGAGAAGATGCAACATTCAGGAGGCGTGATCTTGCAGTTTTACGTTTTTCAATTAGATCAGAATCTGAAGGAACAATACTTGTTTCAAATCCGTTTGGGGTAATGAGATCAACCTTCTTATTAAGAAAATGGTTGCATTCTTCAGAAGTGATTTCACTAACTGTTGTAAATACATCCGCTTCAGATGCAGATTTTCTTTCCAGCGATTGTTTTGAAACAACCCTGTATTCTTTTGCCACATCATCAGGATTATAATTCTTTAATTCCTGGTATAAAGGACGATTATTTCCAGAAAGTTCACGACCTAAAACAGTGGAATGATTAGTAAATATTATGGCTACCTGGGGCAGGGCTTTCTTCAGGTAAAGGATACCTGTTCCGGTCATCCATTCATGAAAATGAGCAATAATCCTATCATTTTTAGAAAGATTATACAAAACAAAATTTTCTATCACCTTTCCAACTGCATAACCAAAAAGAACCGGTTCAATATAATCCCACTGCCCAGAAAGAGAGTCAAGTTTATATTCTTCCCACAACTCACTAAAAATTTTATCTTTCTTGCTTAAATAATCTGAGAAATCAACTAGTATAGCAATAGGAGAACCTTCTACCTTCCAGCGCCCGATCTTTATTCTCAAACCTTCTGTTTGGGCATGGTGATGCCATCCGGCATACAACTGGTTATCAGGAAAAAACTCGGGATTTTCACCGGAATCGAGCACAAGATCAGGGCCAATAACAATATAATTGTTTTCATATTCTTTAACGAGTGATAATGATTTGGTTTTGATAGCAGTGTGCAATCCTCCAATCTGATTACATACCTCCCAGCTGATCTCGAATAGATAATCGGGTCTTAAAAGATTTTCAGGCATTTCCTATGGGATTAGTGTAATGGCATTAATTGTTCAGACTTTTTTACTACTTGATCTTTTTTTGGTGATTGTTGAAGTTTTTTGTTTGCTTACTGTTTTTGAGGATGAAGGTGTTTTTTTGGATTTTACTTTTGATGCATTTGCAGAGGTGGTTTTCCTTTTCAAACTGCCTGATGTTTTACTCTTTGGTGTAATCTTCTTTTCA
This sequence comes from Bacteroidales bacterium, assembly GCA_030626465.1. GTDB lineage: Bacteria > Bacteroidota > Bacteroidia > Bacteroidales > UBA10428 > UBA10428. The sequence goes on along the minus strand of DAOUOU010000092.1, from coordinate 4,719 downwards.
GTTTCTTTAAGTCTTTTTATTTCTTTCTCATATTTTTCGATTTGCGTATTTTTTTCAAAGATAATAGCCGCCAGAGTAGCAACTTCTTTTTCTGTCACATTTTCAGGCACTGCTGCATTCACCCTTATAATAAAATCACTAAGAATGTTCATATAATTTATGTAAGCATCGTATGGTGAATCGAATGGATTGAAATAGGAATGTACATCACCATCACTGAAAACTTTTGTGCACATATAATAGAAATGATCACTGGCCTGAAGGTATTTCCAGTCTGTAAGAATTTTTTTATCCTTGCATTTATTGATTTTATCGGTTATTGAATAAAGCCTGTTGAAAGCGTCTTCCTGCATATCATTCCCAAGCCAGGCAGTAAGATCACGTTCTTCGTCAGCCCAGGAAATGGAATGAGGGACCTGTACAGCGGCAATTGGTTGTAAATTATCTGCTACTTCGGCTGGTGTGCTGAATGTCATATTTTTCTTTTTGAATACCTTTTTTGGCAAGTCTTTCAGAAAATTAAAAATACCGGTTTCTGCATTTTGATGCTCTCCAAAAGTTTCGTAGTCCATATATAAATTAATGGTTTCTTCTTTCGAATCGAGATTTGATAGCCAGTTCACATATTTAGCAGCAGTTAAAGGATACTCATTCCAGCCCTGGTTTGAAAAACGAAAAGCTATATCATCACTTAACTTGAAGTTCTTTAGCAGTACTTTAAGTTTTGGATTAATGGCATTGTAGTAGACGTAATTCGGACTTTTCCATCCAAGAATATGTTTGGCTCCCTCTGTTAGCATAGCTTTGAATCCCATATCGGCAACCTTTGCGCCAATTTCGTTTGAATAGATAAGCTCCGTATTTCTGAAAACAGAAGGCTCAATGCCAAAAAGGGACTTTATTTTTTCTCTATGAAGGTCGACCTGTTTTATAAATTCCTCGTCATTCTTAAGTGAAACAAGTGAATGGGAATAAGTTTCAGCGAGGAAATCCACCGAACCGGTCTTTGCTAACTTCTTAAAGCTGTCTATCACTTCAGGAGTATAGAGTTGAAACTGATCAAGAGCAATACCTGTAATTGAAAAAGTAACTTTAAATCTTACACCATATTCCTTGATTAGGGAAAGTATAAGGTCATTTGCAGGCAAGTAACAATTGTCGGCAACTTTTCTCATTACCGATTCGTTCAGGTAGTCATCATAATAGTATGATTCGTTACCAATATCAAAGAACCGGTATCTCTTGACCCTCATGGGTTGATGCACCTGGAAATAAAGGCATATTGTTTTCATAAGGAGCTATCTTATTTGTTATTATCTATAGCTAATTTGTTAATGACATATATATATCCCGCATTTTTGCCGCGGTATTGTCCCATTTCAAATTATTAACCTCTGATTTTCCATATTTTCTGAAATATTTTGAGAGTCCGGGATAATTTAAAATTCCATAAATAGCATCAGCCATAGCATCAATATCCCAGAAGTCAATTTTAATAGCATGTTTAAGAATCTCAGAAACACCCGACTGACGAGAAATTATAACAGGCACATTAGATTGCATTGCTTCAAGAGGTGAAATTCCAAAAGGTTCAGATACTGAAGGCATTACATATACATCGCTTAATGCAAACATTTTCCTTACATCATCGCCTTTAAGAAATCCAGTAAAATGAAATCGTTCACCAATACGTAATTCTGCTATTCTATGGATCGAATGCACAAGCAATTCCCCGCTTCCTGCCATGACAAAACGTACATTTTGCATTTTTTGAAGCACCCGGTGAGCAGCTTCAATAAAATACTCAGGACCTTTCTGAAGAGTTACCCTGCCCAGAAATGTTACAATTTTATCATTTGTGTTTTTAATATTCCCTAAGGATTTTGGATCGTCCAGAGGTTCAACAGCATTGTAAACTGTTACAACCTTTTTCGGATCAATACCATAATTCTTTATGATAGTATTTCGGGTAAGATTACTCACTGCAACGATCATATCAGCTGCATCCATGCCTCGTTTTTCAATAGCGAATACTCCGGGGTTCACACTACCTCCACTACGATCAAAATCTGTTGCATGAACATGAATAATAAGAGGCTTTCCTGACACGTATTTAACTGCCATACCGGCAGGATATGTTAGCCAGTCATGCGCATGTATAATGTCAAAATCAAAAGTTTTTCCAATATGAGAAGCAACAATTGCATAATTTGAAATTTCCTGGTATAAATCTGGTCCATATCCTCCGGAAAACTCAAATTTTCCTCCCAGGCGGGTATAGATTAATTCCTTATTTTCTGTTTTTTCAGCTTCTGACAATCTTTTATATTCTTCAGGAGAGGTATAGGGAACAAGTTTTGAATTGATTTCAAGAAAGTTGATCTTTCTGAGAAATTTCTGATAATCAGTGATTTTATCTCCTAATGAAATATCATTTGCACCGATAATACGTGCGGTTTGCTGCTCTTCATCTCCAAAGGCTTTCGGGACAACAAAAAATATTTCCATATCACCCAGGGTAGACAGGCCTTTTGTCAATCCGTAGCAGGCAGTGCCTAAACCCCCTGAGATATGCGGAGGAAATTCCCAACCAAACATCAATACCTTCATAGTTCTTTACGGAATTTAGGTTTTACTTGTCATAACTTTCCATTTCTTCTGCTCTGTCAAAAATAGTCAATAATGCAGCAACACTTTTTGCAGACGATATGGCACCATTAGGAGAATGCGGAGGATCTCCGTCATATATCTCAGATATTGTTCCTATACCATGCTCACTCATTGTTGGCTCAAAGTCTTTGATTATTGTTTTTACAAATGAGAGTCCTGCTTTCTTGTAAAGCTTCAGGTATCCTTCACAAAAATGTCCGATCAACCATGGCCACACCGTACCCTGATGATAGGCCAAATCTCGTTTTTCCTGATCACCTTCATATTTTCCTTTGTAATCAGGATTTCTGGGCGCAAGTGTTCGCAGACCACGTGGCGTAAGAAGATCTTTCCTTACAACTTCAAGAATTGACTTACTCATCTCATCAGTAAGGGGTGAATTTGGAACAGAAGTTGCAATAACCTGATTAGGCCTCACACGCCAATCCTTAAGTTCTCCGTTGACATAGTCAGCAAGGTATTTTTTTTCTTCGTCCCAGAAAGCATTCAGAAACGAACACCTGATTTTCGATACTAAAGATTCCCATTTCTTCACAAAAGTCTGATCGTTTGCTTTATTCGCCAGTTCAATACTAAAAACAATAGCATTATACCAAAGTGCATTTACCTCCACAGCACAACCTGTTCGAGGCGTAACAGGTTTACCTTCCACAACAGCATTCATCCAGGTAAGTTCAACACCTTGTTCTCCGGCATAGATCAAACCATTGTCCATCATCCTGATGTTGTGCAGGGTACCATCTTTGTATTTTCTTAGAATTGTTTTGATGGCTTTGCTGTAATTTTTCCAGACAAATCCTCGATCATTTGTTCGAATACAATATTGCTGTAAGGCCCAGATAAACCAGAGAGAGGCATCCACTGAATTGTATTCCATTCCATCGTCAGGACCTATATCAGGAAAGAGGCCGTTATTCATCTTGGATACCATACTGTCTGCCACCGCCTTGAATGTCTTTTTATCTTTTGTAGGCAGCGTTAAACCCGGAAGTGAGATGAATGTATCCCTGCTCGAAGTGTTGAACCAGTGAAAACCTGAAATAATTTCTGTTTTTCTTTCTTTCCTGACAATAAATTGTTGAGCAGCGTTGATCAGACAATTCTTAAAACTATCACGAATAATTCTCTTGTTAAATTCAGCGGTATATTTTCTTTTCAATGTAAGGGGATTTGCATCACTGGTACTCGCTGAAAATATGATTGATTCTCCCTTGCGTGCTGTTAGTTTAAAAGAACCTGGCACAAAAAGGTCTTCCTTAAACTCATATCCTCTGCGTTGTTCTTCAAGGTATTCAACATTATAGTACCAGTCGGGAGTGGGAACAAATTGAACTTCTTTAGAGAATTGCATGTACAGGTATGGATAACCGTCATAAAGTCTGGTTTTAATACCGTTGGAGATATACTTAAACTTTGTCTGAGCATGCATATTGGTTTTACTTAATTCGTGCATATTCCGGAAGGCCAGGAAAGGCGTAAATTTCAAACGACTGGGCTTGTCTGCCTCAAGAATAGTATATCGAATCAGAATCTGTTGCTCTTTTTCAACAAGCAGACAAATAAATTTAAAAATGAATTAAATATTGTGGCCGGATATCAGAATTATATTTAATTTTACAAATTGATCTGATAAAGAGGCCTTTAGCGTAAATTTTCAAAAATAATATCACTTTTTGCAATAATACTTTGTTGATTCGAAAAGAATTCTTTCATTTCGATTTAACGCTTAATAAAATATAAAGAACTGATTAATAGCAGTTTTTTGTATTATTCAGATTAAAAAAAATATAAAAATTAATTAATAGATATCATTATTTGATAACTTAATACAAGATTTAAACCATGAACTTATGAGCTACCTGAATTTCGATAAATCCGAGCTGATAAACCTTGAATATTCGCTTAGTCGCGAAATGTTAAGAAGCAATCGGGCAGGATCGTATGCAAGCACAACCATTATTGCATGTAATACTCGAAAATATCATGGCCTTTTAGTTTGCCCGATGGAACATCTGGATGGCGACAAGCATGTCCTGCTTTCAACTCTCG
>DAOUOU010000008.1 GCA_030626465.1 Bacteroidales bacterium | reverse complement strand
TCTGCTTTTTTCAGATTGGCCATCATTACCTTTTTGAACTCATCGCTTGTTGCTGGCATATCAATCCTTGGTAACACGTTGAATCCATTATGTTGTAATTCACGTCTTATTTCATCCCGTGAATGCTGTTGATCATGTGTTGTAAGTCCGAGATAAATGTAACGAACTTCATCTTCTTCATTGCTGGCAGGTTTATTAATATTCTTTATACTTCCCGAAATATCATATGCAAGATCAAGAAGTTTACTATAAATCGTTCCGCTTTTATCTTCCGAAGTAAAATCCAGGCTGCTTATTTTACGGTTGTATATATTCTTCTCAAAAAAATTATAAGATAAAAGTTGCTCCAGACAACCAGGTTTTAATTGATTCTTCGGCGTTTCAAGACAGATTTTAAAAATCTTGTTGAATCCATGTATTATATCTATCTGTTCAAGGCCGGCATTGTCACACATAGCCTGGAGTTCTTCCTTGTAATCAGCATCCACGTCAAAGATAGGATGAGTAAAAAATATAAACAGTGAAGATGAAGAAAGTAAATTGCTATAGTCTCCATCGCTAAAATCTTTTCCCTTCCTTACAATACTTACCTCACTGCCAAGAATTCGGGTAAGAATGGTTTGAAGATTATCCGTAAAGGTATCTATCAAATTCTTTAGACTCTCATCCGACTTCACAAGACTATAAGGATAAGTAATGTATATGTCATTCTTTTTACTCATAATAATTACTAACTGGCAAGCTTAACTTGTTCGATACAACTTAATACACAACTTGCCATTTCTGTATAATCAAATAAAAGAGTTTCTATGGTATGATCATCGATTGCTAAAATCGTACTGTCTTTCATAAACTCTATCCTGGTTATCCCGGAGTTTATCAATATTCTTGAATACAATAATTCAGGTGCCTCTTCGGTACATGAAGTTGTATAACCATTCTCATATTTAATTTCGCCATTAATTAATAAAAAGAGAGCAAAATCATCAGCATAAGTTTTGAGATCAATTACTTGTCCGGAAGCTATTTTATTTTCTTGTAAAACCTGGGTTAATTCAATCAGGGTATTTTCTGTGAGATCGGAGAATTTATCTGTATTTCTTAAAATGTTGAATTTCTCAACTAACAACATCTTATCACCTTTCTCTATACTTGTGAGAGTTTCCCTCAACTCAAACTGAACATCTTCATCAAGTCTTTGTAATGCATTTCTGAATAATCCGGGATCCTTCTTGTAAACAACCATTGCAGCCACCTCTCTCAGCAGTCGATTTGGATGAAACATGTTGGCTATTAACTCTTCATTAACTTCAAAATCAGGTTTTTCTAATGCCACCTCCATTGCACATACTCGTGGATATATGGAAAGTAGGTTATAGTCACGTGTCAGAATTAATGAAATCATTTCCATTTCGCTTACACTTTCAATCGGAAAGTAATATTGTAATCTTTTTACTCTCTCATAAGGAGAGATATTTTCAATCACAGGGAATAAGACAGGTTTAATGTCCTCATACACAAAATGATCAAGCAACTCGATTGCATGACTGATATCTGCCCTGGATCCTCTTTCAAACAGCTCTTTTATTTCTTTTATCGTGTGTGCATTATAGGCTAATGAAAGCAGGTCAAAGAGTAAATTATATCCCATTTCAATCTCTTCAGAAAAAGCTATTTTAAGATTTGCATATTTTTCCTGATTTGATAGTGATGTGTAGATCAGGTAGTTCCAGCCTAAAACATTAATAGTACGTACAACAATATTCAGTATTTTATGGACATTGAGCGAACTGGCCTGGAAATTAGCTTCGTGCAAAGCAGATATTGTTGCAAGTGTAACTCTCCTGCTTTGATTCTCAAGTTTATTCAATAAAAATTCAACAGCTTTATCAGTACCTACCTTTCCATAAATCCGAATGACCCTGGTAAGTATATTGTCATCTGTATTTGGATTTAGAAAAAGACGCTCCAGATATTCCAGTGCCGGGTTACCAATCTCAACAAGCGCTTCAAAAGCGTAGGCATGATATTCAGGAGAGTTCAGGAACTCAATCAGGATATAGCTATGATCTACATTACACATTCTTGCCATAGCTTTGACTGCAGCGATCTTTACATCTGGTTCAAACTCTCGGGTTAGATTTATAAGAGAAGAAGTGTAAGTTATATCCTTACGGGCACCAATTATTTCTGCAGCAAGTATCCTGTCTCTCACATCACGGCTATTGACAAGTTCTTCCAGGTCAATGCCTCTCGAAAGTATTTTTACCCGCTCTTGGAAATTCTTAATTATTTTTTTAAGTAAATCTGCAGAATCTGAAGAGGTTGGGTGAGTTTCTTTCAGATCAGGAAGAAGCTGTAGTAAAGATTCCTCTTCGATACATTTCAGAACATAATTTTGAATAACAGGTTGAGGATTTGCGAGCATCCGCTGAAGGCTTTTTTCGTAAGCCAGAGGTTCAATCCTTGAAGATATTCGCATGGCATTAATCACTTTCACCGGATCGTCCCCTACCAGGATTTTTCTGATCTTTTTATTGTATGACTCATCTTTGTGCTCCTCAGAACGACTAATTCGCAATTTACGATAGGTATCCTGGAGGGCTTTTTTGTATGTTCTGATCAATCGGACTGCAAAGAAAAACCACAATGGTGCCAGTATTAAGGAAGCTAAAAAGATGCTATATACTATAAAGAGCCTGAAATTTGATAATCCGTATATTATCAAGCCCGCAACAATCATTCCCAGCATAACAACCGTTCCTTCAATTCTTGGTGTAATTACTTGTAATAAGCGAATGTCCAGTGTTCGGTAAAGTGTTTTAAAAGACGGAATTTGAATAACCTGCTTACTTGCTTCATAAATACCTTTGTTTGCTCCCAGAAGAATAATAAATATTGGAATAATTTCATCTCCTCCAACCCATTTACGCAGAACAAAATAGAATAAAATTGTTACAACAAAGAATATTGCAAGTCCCACAGGAATTAACACCATGCTGTAAGGAGAATCATAGGAATATAATATCCCACGGATTAAAAATCGATCAATAATCAGAATAAGCATGAACATAAAAGCAATGAAAACCCCATAAACCATAGCAAATTTTTCAACCTCTGCGAATCTGATCTGCGTCAGGCTTATAAAACCAAAATGAAGGAAGAAACACAATATGGAAGATAATAAAGCAAAAAAGAAAAGATTGCGAGTATATTTTGTTGATAAAACAATAAACAATGATCGAACAGGTACAAACTGGTCTTTTTTGTGCTGGAAATGCTGATTGATCCGATGAGTTAAATTAACAGGAAATTGAAGAAAATAAAGAATTGCCAGCGAGATTATTGAAATAACCGGAATTATGAAATAACCTAAATTGAAAAAATAAAGGGCCGCTACAACAAAAAAACCTCCTGCAACCATTCCAAGCATGAACCCTAATTCTGAAAGAGGAAGTATCTGACGATTTTGATGCGGAAACAATAATTTCCTATGGTACCTCCAGAAATTAAGCAGTGCAAGCAAGTTAACAGGGAACATGATTACTATGCTGAAAAATGCTACCTGTTTTGAATTATCATAAAGAAAATAGGCAAAGTAGATGGTCGTTGCAAGCAGGATTATTGTGAGGTTAATGAAATAAAACAGTTTGACAGAGATACGTTTGTATGCCAATGAATAGATATAGAAGAATACAATACCAAGTACGCCTGAAAATATAAAGGCAAGTGGAAGATCTCCCCGCCCCCAATGTTTAAAAAAAATGGAGTGTGCACCAATATCAAAAGTGCTCAGGAAAATTCCAAGCAGAAAAGATGATGAAAACAGAAGAAAAGATAGTCCTGCTTTTTGTTTTCTGACGTTTAATTTGCCTAGCAGTGAAAAATGCATTTGAATGGTTATTCTATGCTGATTTGTTGGATAATTGTAACTACTTAAAAAATAGCATGATAAAAATAAGAAACATTTTCTATCTATTGAATTCCCTCATCACAAGGTTTCATATATTTACCCCACAAAATGATACAATCATGTAATTTTTAAAAGAATTCATCTAAACCAATTGCATTTTTTGATGTTGCCACTAACAAAACAGATAATTTTTCATGTTCGAAAAACAATCAAAATCACCAGCAAAATATGAAAAAAGGAGAGAAATAGTGTTCCTGCTGCTTTCCGGATTATTCATTGGTACTCTGGCTATGTTAAATATTCTGGGTATCACTCGTTTAATTGATTTAAGTTTTACTATTTATGGTGTATCGATTCCTTATCCGTTGTTTTAATTACCTATCTCATGACCAACGCTATTCGAGTACCTGAAGGATTTTCCACCTTCAAGTTTCTTTCCATACTGATACTATCTAACTACGTGTTTAAAATGGTTGCAGCCCTGGCAGATACCATTCCTTTTTACATAGGAGTTAAGTATCTTTCAACTTATTTAAACATCGATCCTCTAAAGGAGTACAGGAAAGATTAAAATCTGTTCAGGTATAAAAAACAGAGAATTTATTTTGATCAGGTATCTTTCTTATCAAGCATCTTAATAATACGTTCTGCAGTGAGATTTTTACCATCAACAAAATATTTCGCCCTTAAATAATGATGCTCACACCGGCCCCTTATTTCTTTGACATACAGGCGTAATTCCTCATCGCTTTTATTAAGAACAATGGGGCGATCTTTGGTAGCATTTTTTAACCTGTTCACCAAAGTATCATTATCCAAACGGATATAAATCACTTCACCATAGCTTTCAATAAGGTTCATATTGTCGCAATGGCAGGGCGCTCCTCCTCCCAATGCCACAATCAGGTTGTCCTTTTTGATCACTTCTTTCAGAGCTTCCCATTCCTTTACTCTGAAAGCATTGTCTCCCAGTCTTGAATAAAGATCGGGCATAGATGAACCTTCACGTTCCTCAATCATCTCATCCAGATCTACAAATTCCATTTTCAAACGATTGGCCAGTTTTCTTCCGATCGAGGTTTTTCCGCTGTTTTTATACCCAATTATAAAGTACCTCAAGTTTCTTTTACTTTGTAACAGTAAATAAACAATCAGGGAAATAGCCGGTTCAAAATGTATACGATCAACTCCTCAATGTCATTCGTTCAAACTACTTTTACTTTGCAGGTTTCATTGCCTGGTATGCTACATGTTGCATATAATTATCCAGAATAATTAAAGCTGTTTGCGCTTCCACAACAGGCCAAATTCTGGCAACAATAGTAGGATCTCGACGGGTAACAGCTGCAAGCTCTTTATTCTCAAGGCTAACCTTATCGATTGTACCCTGAGGTTTTGCAATTGTGGGAGTAGGTTTGACTATTATGCGTGCCACAATATCCTGACCGGTAGTTAACCCTCCGGTTATCCCCCCGGCATTATTCGATTGAAAAACTACTTTTCCATCCTTAATACGCATTGCATCATTGCATTGCGAACCGGTCATTTTTGCAGCTTTCATACCACACCCTACTTCAACAGCTTTAACCGTTCCAATAGCCATCAATCTCCCCAGTTCTCCATCAAGCTTGTTAAACACTGGCTCGCCCATTCCCGCTGGCACTCCAGTTACAACGACTTCAACAATTCCTCCTGAAGAATCACCTTCTTTCATAATTCTGATGATCTCGTCATTCATAGCATCGGCAACATCAGCATCAGGACAGAAAATTTTTGGATTGATCCCGTATTTTTCTTTGATCTCTTCTTCATTAAATACCGGCTTTTTAATCTCAGGTATCCTTTTCTCCAGATCAGCAAGGATTGCAGCCTTTTCGAAAAATCTTAGATCAGTCTTTAGTTTATCTGACGCAAACATTTCCAGGTAAATGGGATCGTATTGTTTTTTCACTTCACGATAGGATGCTGCCTTTTTCTTGATTTCATCCAGAGGCATATCCTTCATCCTTATTCCGGCAGCTTCGCGTACAAAAGAAACCACCTCAATGCCGTGATCTTTTAATATCTTTTTGGCAATGCAACCGGCTGCAACAATAGTAGAGGTGTATCTGCCGCTAAAAAAGCCAGCACCAATAGAATCATCAAATTCTCCGTATTTTTGATACGAAGCATACGAAGCATGACCTGGCCGGGGTGTGCGATTGGTTAGCTGATATTGCTCTATATGTTCAAAATGCCTGTCTACATTAGGGATTAAAATGACCATTGGTGTTCCATTTGTATAACCCTTATTCTTAAATCCGGGCATGGTATCGGCAGCATTCACCCCGCTATAGATAATGGGAACATCTGCCTCACGACGGGGAGAAGTCAATTCACCCTGCCCCGGTTTGCGAAGCATAAGCTCAACATAAATTTCTTCTTCAGTAAAATAATATCCCGGCGGTACACCCTGAATATTTATTGATAGTCCCTCTTGGTATGAACCACCGGCTACAGTGGTTTTAAACAAAGTTCCATATGTGCACCCTAACATAGTTGAATGTATTAATTTGATTTAGTTGATTATTTCAAGTTTTGCTCCCAGTGAAGTCATATCTTCCAGAAAAGCAGGATACGTTACACTTGCTGATTCTGCCGTATCTACTACTGTTATGCCATTTGCCGCTAATCCTGCCAGAGACAGGGCCATGACCATGCGGTGATCGTGATAGCCATATACTTCTTCACCATTCAATGTGCTTTGTTCAACACTCAGACCGTCTTTGAACTCTTCAATTCGAGCTCCCATCCGGCTTAATTCTTTTGTTATCGCACTGATCCGATCACATTCTTTCAATCGGGCCTGTTCAACATTGAATAATTTGGTCCTCCCTTTTGCAAAGCATCCTACAACTGCCAGTGCAGGCAATGCATCAGGGGTATCGTTCATATCGATCTCCATTCCGGTAAGTTCATTTCCAACAACACGGACACCCTCTTTCTCATGATACAAACCAACTCCCATCTGCCGAAGAAAATCGAAAACTTTTTTATCTCCCTGGTGATCAGAAAAATCAAGCCCTTTTATAAGTACATCCGATTTGGTAATTGCAGCAGCACATAAGGCAAAAGTTGCTGAAGAAAAATCAGCCGGAATTTGCCTGTTAAAAGCTGTATAGTGTTGATTACCCTTTATCTTGAACCAATTCAGTCCGTCCTGCTTGAATTGTATTCCCTGGCTTCTTAACCAATCGAGAGTGATTTCCACATATGGTTTTTCATGAAGATTATCAACTTCTATCTCCGTATCACCCTGAGCCAAAGGTGTAGAAAAAAGTAAAGCTGTCACAAATTGTGAACTAATACCATTAACTTTAGTTTTACCGCCTTTCATTGGACCTTTAATCGTAAAAGGGCATTTATCATCAAGTGATCTGACTTCAATACCTAAATTGCGAAGGGCCGAAAGTAATGGAGTCATCGGGCGCTTACGAATAGAGCCATCACCATCAAAGCTTATCTCCTGTTGAGCCAATGCAGCAAGTGCACTAAAAATACGAAGCGTTGTTCCGGAATTTGCAACATCTATAAAACTGGCCGATCCAATAATTTTTTTACCTGTTCCATCGATAGTCCATGCTCCCTTTTCAACTTTAACTCCTGCTCCAAACTCTTCTGCAGCTCTCAAAGCCGATCTGGCATCTGCTGAATCAAGTGGATTACGAAGTACAGAGCGCCCTTCAGCCATAGTTGCAATAGCCACAGCACGTATGGTATGCGACTTGGAAGCGGGGATTACTATTTCTCCGCTAAGTTTTGATTTTTTCGCAACAAATTTCAACTTACTAAGTTTAACAGCACGCAAAAATAACAGGAAGCTGACACATAAACAAAATATTCATGCAATTACCGGAGAAGGGTAAATACATTGGTTTTATTTAACCTTAACATAACGAGTACAATATCCGTGTTCTTATGTAGTAGAGTTTTTTCTTGCCATTGTGTTCCTGCTATTCAAAATAAGTAATCAGGGACATGGAGAATTGCATCCCTCACTTGATGAAAAACTATCCGGGCTAACTAATCCGTGAAAACAACAACATTCCTTAGATTAGCACTTAAAAAATTACAGATCCAGAGACATTTGTGTTCCATTTGTCACTTTCATCTCTCCGGGTAGCTTTTCCTTTTCACTACCTGTACTTTTTATTTCATTAACCTGATGTCCGTCTTCATTATTGTCCGGAGACTTTTCCTCAATCTTTCCTGGTTCATCCTTATCAACCATCGTCTCTTTCTTAGATGCTTTTTGCTCTTTCTTAGATGCTTTTTGCTCTTTCTTAGATGCTTTTTGTTCTTCCTTAGATGCTTTTTGTTCTTCCTTAGATTTCAGAGGCTCCAGTTCTTCAATTTTTATGATTTCATAATAGGAGAGCCTCTTCCCTTTTGCTTTGAATCCTTTTATGGCAATAAACGATTCCACGTCAACTTCTTCAGCCTTCCTGTTTTTGTGCTTACCACCGAACAACAACTTATGCCTGGGATAATCCTCTGTAGAGATATGTACAAATTCACATTTTGTATTTTCCGGAAGATAGTTTTGCGGTTTACCATTTATATGAGCAGCAAAGCGCTTAATATAATGGTATTTCTGATCAATGTCGTAATAGACAACTGAATAAACTCTGCATTCATCATGCTTTTCCATCAGGCAGATCCCTTCATTAAAATGCAATGTGAGATCAGGCTTATAAATACAGCATGTACCAGATTCGTAAAAGACAATAATACGATCGACAGTCTGGAATTCCCCAATATAATTTCCTCTGGCTTCCATGTTCAAACGCTGAACCTCCGGATCGAACCATATTTTCTGTCCACCAAGGGTTGAACCCATTTTCTCCTTCAATTCAATACGATGAACTGTATTTTTCGTAAGTCTGTTACCCATCGATCCTTTACCCTTGATGGCAAGCTGGCTAAAATCGTATTCAATATGCAGGTTTCTCAGACGTGGTTTAGGCTTAAGTATTACTTTTATTATTTCTGCTTCTCCATTCGGATTCACAGTAAAATGGAAAATACGAGATCCTTTCCCCCCTCTGGTCAGATCGTATTCTTTATCTCTGGTAAGACCGGTAATAGCACAGCGTTTTGACATAATCGCACCGTTAAGTCCGTCACGATACAAAATGTTGTAGATTGTACGATTGTCATTTTTCCTGAATACAGCCACATGAGTAATGCCCTTGCCTGCAAAGGTTTTGTCAGCCACCTTTGTAATATGGTATTCGCCATTATTCCGAATTACCAGGATATCATCAATATCAGAGCACTCACTTACAAATTCCTCTTTTCTTAATCCTGTGCCTATAAAGCCTTCTGAGCGGTTAACATACAACTTTTCATTAGCTACAACCACATGTGTGGCCTCAATAGTGTCAAAACTGCGAATTTCAGTTTTCCTTTCCCTTCCTTTCCCGTATTTCTTTTTTATCTGCCGGAAATAATTAATGGTATATGGAACAATATGTGCAATGTGGTTTTTCACCTCATCCATTTCATCTTCAACAGCCTTAATATGTTCATCGGCCTTGAATGAACTGTATTTTGATATACGCTTTATGGGTATATTGGAAAGTCGGATTAAATCTTCACGGGTGACTTTACGTTTGAGTTTCTTCACAAAAGGCCTGAGACTTTCATCTATTGTTGTTAAAATTTCTTCTTCCGTTTTACAGGTTTTGATATTCTCATAAAGCTCATTCTCAATAAATAGTTGTTCAAGCGAGTAAAGATGCCATTCTTCTTCCAATTCGCGAAGCCTGATTTCAAGCTCTTTGTTTATCAAAGACCGGGTATTTTCAGTACTACGTTTTGAAATTTCAGAAATACCAAGAAAGTAAGGTTTATCATTATCTATGATACAAGAGTTGGGAGAAACTGAGATTTCACAATCACTGAAAGCATATAATGCATCTATCATCTTATCAGGTGATACCCCGGCTGCAAGATGGATCAATATTTCAACATTTTCTGCGGTATTGTCATCAATCTTCTTTAATTTAATTTTACCCTTTTCGTTGGCTTTAATAATTGAATCGATAAGGTTCGATGTAGTTCTGCCAAAGGGAATTTCCGTAATTGAAAGTGTTTTATTATCAACTTTATTGATCTTTGCCCGTATCTTGATTGCTCCTCCTCTCAGGCCGTCGTTATACTTAGATACTTCAACCATGCCTCCGGTTGGAAAGTCAGGATAGAGTTCAAACTTCTTACCCTCAAGATATGCAATCGAAGCATCCACAAGTTCATTAAAGTTATGAGGAAGTATTTTAGAAGCCAGACCCACGGCTATTCCTTCAACACCCTGAGCAAGTAATAACGGAAATTTTATCGGCAGTGTTAATGGCTCTTTATTGCGACCATCGTACGAAAGTTTCCATTGTGTGGTTTTCGGATTAAAAACCACCTCTAAAGCAAATTTAGTAGGCCGGGCTTCTATATATCGGGCCGCAGCGGCACCATCTCCTGTAAAAATATTTCCCCAGTTTCCCTGTGTATCAATAAGCAAATCTTTTTGTCCCAGTTGAACAAGAGCATCCCCTATTGATGTATCACCATGAGGATGAAATTGCATGGTACTTCCTATAATATTGGCCACTTTGTTGTACCGACCGTCATCAAGTCGGCGCATAGCATGCAGAATTCTGCGTTGCACGGGTTTCAATCCGTCATCGATATGAGGAACTGCTCGCTCCAGAATTACATAGGAAGCATAATCCAGGAACCAGTCCTGATACATGCCTGACAATTTAGTAACATGAGTTGATTTATGGTGATCGGCAATTTCGGATTCACTTAATACCTCTTCTTCTTCAGGCATCTCATCTATTCTATCAGAATCTTCCTGACTCATTTCTTATCCTTTATCTTTTTATGCTTCAACCAGGTCCTCTTCAACACGCAAATTATCAATTATAAAATTCTGTCTTTCCGGCGTGTTTTTTCCCATATAAAAAGGCAACAATTGGCCAACCGAGTCATCTTTTTTCAAAGTTACGGGCTCAATACGCATGTCTTTGCCTATAAAGTGTTTGAATTCATCAGGTGAAATTTCACCCAATCCTTTAAAGCGTGTTATTTCAGGATTACCTGTCAGCTTATTTATGGCTTCAACTTTCTCCTCTTCGCTGTAACAATATATGGTTCTCTTTTTGTTTCTTACCCTGAACAGAGGAGTTTGCAATATATAAACATGTCCTCTTCTTACAAGCTCGGGAAAAAACTGAAGAAAAAATGTTAACAGGAGTAATCGGATATGCATTCCATCAACATCTGCATCTGTAGCAATAACAACATTATGGTAACGGAGATTATCAATTTCTTCCTCAATGTTAAGAGCTGCCTGAAGCAGATTGAACTCTTCGTTTTCGTATACAATTTTCTTTGTAAGTCCGTATGAATTAAGCGGCTTCCCTTTCAGGCTGAAAACAGCCTGTGTACTTACATCTCTGGATTTGGTAATTGATCCGCTCGCAGAGTCTCCTTCCGTAATAAAAATAGTAGTTTCAAGTCTGCGCTCATCGTTTGAGTTTAAATGAATCTTGCAATCTCTGAGTTTCTTGTTGTGCAGACTAACTTTCTTTGCTCTCTCACGGGCCAGCTTTTGAATTCCCGAGATTGCTTTCCTTTCTTTTTCTGCTTCTATGATCTTCCTGTAGATTGCATCCGCAACATCAGGATGCTTGTGCAGGTAATCATCAAGATGTTTTTTAACAAAATCATTGATATACCTGGAAACAGAAGGTCCATTTGGACCAATATCCTTAGATCCAAGTTTTGTTTTTGTTTGTGACTCGAATACCGGCTCTTCAATCTTAACGCTCACAGCCGCCATTATAGAAGCCTTTATATCGGAGGAATCAAAGTTCTTACTGAAAAACTCGCGTATCATTTTCACATACGCCTCACGAAAAGCCTGAAGGTGAGTACCACCTTGAGTAGTGTTCTGACCGTTCACAAAGGTGTAATAAGTTTCTCCATACTGATTGCCATGTGTCATAGCAACTTCCATATCTCCATTTTTGAGATGCATAATTGGATAGAGACCTTCAGTGCCAATATTCTCCTCGAGCAAATCCAGCAGGCCATTTTTAGAAACATATTTTTCACCATTTAGCTTTATAACCAGACCTGCATTCAGATATGTGTTATTACGCACAAGGGATTCAACATAATCTTCAATAAAACGGTAATTGCCAAATAACTGACCATCAGGTATAAATTGAACCAGAGTTCCATTTTTTTCACTGGTCTTTTCTTCATCCGATTCATTTAATATATTTCCCTCTGAGAAATACACTGCCTTCACAATACCATCACGATAAGCCTTTATGTCAAAACGGGCAGACAATGCATTCACAGCTTTAATACCTACACCATTCAAGCCAACTGTTTTTTTAAAAACTTTAGAATCATATTTGGCTCCGGTATTCATTTTTGAGGCTACATCTTTTAGTTTGCCTAAAGGTATGCCTCGTCCAAAATCGCGAACACTCACCATGTTCTCATTGATTGTTATCTCAATTTCTTTACCGAATCCCATCATATATTCATCAACAGAGTTGTCCAATACTTCTTTTAGCAGTATATAAATGCCATCGTCCTTTGAAGAACCGTCACCTAATTTCCCGATATACATTCCGGGTCTCCGACGAATGTGTTCTCTCCAGTCTAATGTTCGAATCGTATCCTCAGAATAGTTTGCTACCGACATAATCATTGGCTTTGCGACAAATATAGAGAATAAGAAGTTGGATGATGAATTTGTTTATCAACCCTTGATTAACAGGTAAGGCTGTTGATATGTCAGTTAATGACTTAGGGTGTGAAAAAAAAGTGAGGCAGGAATTCGAAATGTTCCTGCCTCCGGGTGTCAATCAATCAATAACTTAAATTTAGCTGGGTCTAATGTACGAAAAATTAATCAGAACTCCAATAGTTTTGTAATGAATTAGTTGTAGTATTAAAAATGCATACTTTGCTATTGGATTTTGCTTTGAGTAAGGTGATTGAACGGATTCATAAAATGAAAAACCGGAGCGCAGCGGAGCTCCTTCTCCATAGTAAAATTACGAAGGAGAAGCTTCGCAACCGCTAAAGCTTTATGCGAACGCGGTCGGCGAAGCCAATTAAAAATTACCGGGATATCCATTTCTTTACCTCATCTTGCGAGGGATTCTTTAATCCCAGTTTATTTTTTTTATTGAAACCGCAAATTTCCTGATGCAGTCTTGTATGCTTTTCAACTTTTTTTAAAGATTCAAGTGTTTTATAGCCTAATTTCTGTAAGGGTTCAACCCATTCTTCCGGTATCCCGGCTTCTGCATATGCTTTTTTACTATCTGAAGTTTCTTTTTTCTCAGGCCGCATCTGAGGAAAGAAAAGAACATCCTGTATACTCGACTGGTTGGTCAAGATCATAGTCAATCTGTCTATGCCTATACCCATCCCCGAGGTAGGAGGCATGCCGTATTCAAGAGCTCGTATAAAATCATAATCGATATACATGGCTTCGTCATCACCTTTTTCAGATAGTTTCAACTGCTCCTGAAAACGCTCCAACTGGTCGATCGGATCATTCAACTCAGAATAAGCATTGCACAGCTCCTGTCCATTTACAATCAATTCAAATCGCTCGGTAAGTTCGGGGTTGGATCTGTGCTTTTTACACAATGGTGACATTTCAAGAGGATAGTCAGTGACGAATGTTGGCTGGACCAAATGATCCTCCACTTTTTCACTAAAAATTTCATCAATGATCTTTCCTTTGCCCATTGTTTCATCCACTTCAATAGTTAAATCTTTGCATGCCTTTCGTAATTGTTTTTCATCCATCCCAGTAATATCAATACCTGTGTACTTTTTAATGGCATCGATCATAGTAAGCCTCTTAAAAGGTCGTTTAAAATCAATTTCTTTATCTCCCAAAGGCACCTTTGTAGCAGCATGCAAATCCAAAGTAACTTTTTCAAATATTTCTTCGGTAAAGTCCATCATCCAGTTGTAATCTTTATAAGCCACATAGATCTCCATAACTGTAAATTCCGGATTATGTGAACGATCCATGCCTTCGTTACGAAAATCCTTTGAGAACTCATACACACCATCAAATCCTCCTACGATTAATCGTTTCAAATACAATTCATTGGCAATTCTTAAATAGAGAGATATACCCAGGGTATTATGCTGAGTGACGAAGGGCCGGGCAGCTGCTCCGCCGGGAATAGACTGCAATATAGGGGTTTCCACCTCAAGGTAACCTCTTGAGTTAAATAATTGTCGCATCGAGTCAATGATCCTGGTGCGCTTTCTAAAGACCTCACGTACCTTAGGATTCACTACTAGATCAACATATCGTTGTCTGTATCTGAATTCAGGATCTGTAACGGCATCGTAGACTTTACCCTCTTTTTCCTTTACAATAGGAAGAGGTTTGATGGATTTTGCCAATAAAGTCAACTCCTTACAATGGATTGATATTTCTCCCATCTGGGTAATAAAAACGAAACCTTTCACACCAATAAAATCACCAATATCCAGAAGCTTTTTAAAAACCGTGTTGTAAAGCGTCTTATCTTCATCAGGACAAATATCATCGCGGGTAATGTACAACTGTATTCTGCCTTCCTCATCCTGCAATTCAGCAAAGGATGCTTTTCCCATGATCCGTTTACTCATCAAGCGACCGGCAATAGATATATCCTGAAAATTGTTCTTTTCCAGTCTGAAGTTTTCTTTGATCTCTGATGAAGTAACATTAACAGGAAACATTGCAGCAGGAAACGGTTCTATTCCCAATTGCTTGATATCTTCCAGTGCCCTTCTCCTGAACTTCTCCTGCTCGCTTAATTCAATATGACTCATAGATTTTACTCTTAATAAATTTTTGCAAAGATAAAAATTAACTTCAGAGCATACACCAGGGCCACACCTAAACAATTATCACCATGAAAAAAAAGCCACCCCTTTACAGGATAGCTTAAAAAGATGCCTGTTAACCATTTTATCTATGAAAAATTTATATGCGAATCCTAAAGATACTCTATTTAAGATATTTATATCCTTTTTTCTTGATATATTTAATAAATACTCTTTTCTACCTCAATAGATTATTCTGTAAACTCACTAACTTAGTCTTGAATTTCAAGGGTACACATATGAAGACAAAGGAAGAACGCGTGAGGCTGCCGTATTGGATGAAGGTGCCATTGCCAAAGGGTGAAGATTACTCAAGAGTAAAAAATCTGATAACACGGCAAAAACTGAATACTATTTGTGTCAGTGGTAATTGTCCTAATAAAGGAGAGTGCTGGAGTGCAGGTACTGCAACATTTATGATCCTCGGTGAAAAGTGTACACGAAATTGTAAATTTTGTCAGGTGTACACAATGAAACCTGATCCGGTTGACTGGGAAGAGCCCATGCGACTGGCAGAGACAATAAGATCACTTGAACTGAAACATGCTGTTATTACCTCTGTTGCACGTGATGAGCTTCCCGATGGTGGGACACAGTTCTGGGCAACAACAATTCGTACTATCAAAGATCTGAATCCGGGAGTAACAATGGAAATATTGATCCCTGATTTTCAAAGAGGTAATCGTGCACTTGATCTTATTATATCTGAGAAACCGGAAGTGATTTCACACAACATAGAAACTGTTAAACGATTAACTCCGGCTGTAAGGGCCATGTCTCGTTATGAACATAGTCTTGAATTATTAAAATACCTGGCAAATTCCGGTGTGATTACGAAATCCGGTTTAATGCTGGGTTTGGGAGAAACTGAAGAAGAGGTTATGGAAGCCATGGGCGATTTACTGAACATCGGTGTCAGAGTATTTACAATCGGACAATATTTGCAACCTTCTTTAAAACATTACAGAGTTATAGAATATATACACCCTGATGTGTTCAAAAGGCTCAGGGAAACAGGTCTGAAAATGGGATTCAGTTATGTGGAAAGTGGTCCGCAGGTCAGATCTTCATACCACGCTGAAAAGCACATTAATGCCTGAGTAACATGCCAAAATGGATCGATTGTATTGATTTAGGAATGCAAGAATATAAAATTGCATGGGATTTTCAGGAAAAGACTCATGCAACGGTATTAGAGCGGCGCAACAGTAAATTATTTTCTGAGTATTTTGGTTCTCTGATATTTTGTGAGCATCCTCATGTATATACACTGGGTAAGAGTGGCCAGACAAACAATCTGCTAATCGACGAAAATTTTCTTGCGAAAATCAATGCAACATATTACCGGAGTAACAGAGGTGGTGATATAACCTATCACGGTCCGGGTCAAATTGTTGGCTACCCTATACTTGATCTGGAAAAGATGAAATTAGGAGTAAAAGGATATATACAATGTATTGAAGAAGCTATAATCATGACTCTCTCTGATCTAGATATTCAGTCAACACGACTTAAAGGGGCGACAGGAGTTTGGTTGAATGCAGACATGCCGGACGTGCGGAAGATTTGTGCCATAGGAGTTCGGGTAAGTAAAGCAGTTACAATGCATGGTTTTGCATTGAATGTAAATACTGATCTCAACTATTTTTCCTATATAAATCCGTGTGGTTTTCAGGACAAGGGCATTACCTCTATACAATGTGAACGGGGCAAAGAGATCGATTTAAATGAAATAAAAATCAAATTGAAAAAGAATTTCAGGAATATTTTTTCTTTTGAAATCAGAACGAATAAATCTCAACCAGATTCTGAAATAATCCGAAAATAAGCTTCATTTTTTTACTACATTTGTCACCTGCAAGAAGGTTTACTCATCAGAATCCATTTACCTACCGGACTGAAGAAGGCAACTATGAAAAAATACTGGAAAATAAAAGAGAAAGGTACTCGTGCCGATATTGACAAACTGGTATACGACTTGAACATAAGTCATGTCCTTGCCAATTTGCTGGTACAACGTAGTATCTCTTCTTTGGAAGAATCCAGAGATTTCTTCAGTCCCCGGCTTGAAAATCTTCATGATCCTTTCCTTATGAAGGATATGGACATCGCAATCAATCGTCTTGAAAAAGCAATTGATAAAGGTGAGCATATACTTATCTATGGCGATTATGATGTGGATGGGACTACTTCGGTGGCACTCACTTATTCATTTCTTCGCAGGAGATATGAGAATATAGATTATTATATCCCCGACAGATACTCGGAGGGATATGGTATCTCATCCAAAGGTATAGATTATGCCTCAGAACATAAAGTTACACTCATTATTGCCCTCGATTGCGGAATTAAGGCAGTTGAAAAAATAGACTATGCTAAAAAGAAAGGCATAGATTTTATTATTTGCGATCATCATACACCAGGTGAAAAACTCCCGAATGCAGAAGCTGTTCTCGACCCAAAACGGTCTGATTGTCGCTATCCATATAAAGAACTATCCGGCTGTGGTGTAGGCTTCAAATTATTACAAGCCTTTTCTATTCGTCGCAAAATAGCTTTCGATGAGCTTCTAAATTACATTGACCTTGTGGCTGTTAGTATTGCTTCAGACATTGTATTAATTACCGGAGAAAACAGAATACTTACCTATTATGGACTGAAAAAGCTTGAAGAAAATCCGTGTATAGGTTTAAAAGCGATCAAGTGTGTTGCCGGTATTGATGACCGGCCACTGACAGTAGATGATATTGTGTTTCGAATTGGTCCCAGAATAAATGCTGCAGGAAGAATGGAATCAGGCAAACAGGCTGTCGACCTTCTGATATCGGGCAATCCTGAAGAAGCCTCTGTACTATGCGATAAGATCGATGCTCACAATCAAAACCGAAGAAATATTGATAAGAACATTACGGAAGAAGCAATTAAGGAAATAAAACAATATAGCAAACAGTACAAGTACTCAAACGTTTTGTTTAATCGCGAATGGCACAAAGGAGTAGTTGGTATTGTTGCTTCGCGATTGATTGAAACCTATTACAAGCCTACCATTGTTCTCACCGAATCGAATGGGTATGCCACCGGATCGGCACGCAGTGTAGATGGTTTTGATCTTTATGAAGCAATCAATGATTGCAGTGATCTGCTCGAAAGCTTTGGAGGCCATATGTATGCAGCCGGCTTAACACTTAAAATGGAAAACTTACCAAAACTTCGCGAACGATTTGAAGAAATTGTGCGTGAGCGTATTACTCCCGAGCAACTCGTGCCGCAAATTGATATTGATGCCGAGTTGAATTTTGGAGATATAACGCCCAAGTTCTACAGAATTCTAAAGCAGTTTGAACCCTTTGGCC
Source organism: Bacteroidales bacterium (assembly GCA_030626465.1). Taxonomy (GTDB): domain Bacteria; phylum Bacteroidota; class Bacteroidia; order Bacteroidales; family UBA10428; genus UBA10428. The sequence goes on along the minus strand of DAOUOU010000008.1, from coordinate 8,478 downwards.
CGGGTAATATGAACCCGGTCTTTTTCTCAGAAAATGCTGCTGATAACGGTCAGGGGCGACGCGTGGGAGCAGGAGGTGACCACCTTAAACTGAACCTTATACAGGAAGAAAATCCCTTTGATGACATTCCTGCGATAGCATTTGGGCAGGGAGATAAGTATAAGAAAATAACAGGAGGGAATACCTTCGATATTGCCTATACAATCACCGAAAATCACTTCAGAGGCGAGACAACAATCCAATTGAATATTAAGGATATTAAAACCGATAATTAAGTAATTTTTTTCACGCAACCATATCAATAGGAATTTTCTATTAACTGACGGCAAAAGATAGATCGTTCTGATGGTTTATGCATCTACCAGCGAAATCGCTCTGATTTATTTTTCGTCTTCCCTGTTAAATGCGTCACGCAGTTTCGAAATGATTTGTTTCATTTCTTCAGGTTTCAGCTTTTTCCTTTTATCACTATCCAGTATTTCCTGGTAGTTGCTTTCTATTTTCGGATACCAGTTTCCCGGGTTATTACTGTCTCCCTTTATGCGGGGAACAATATGCATATGCAAATGGCTTATTGTTTGTCCGGCTGATTTTTTATCCTGTAACGACCAGTTAAAACCATCAGCACCAAAAACCTTTATCAGAACCGATGTTACTCTTCTTGAAAACAGGATCAATTCAAATAATTCTTTATCTCCAAGATCAAGTATTGATGCAATATGCCTGTCAGGTACTATTAGAGAATGACCGGGGAAAATGGGTGCAATATTATACAAGGCCTTGAAATTCTCCGATTGAACAAATACAACATCAGAAACATATGGATAACAAAATGGACATTTCATTGAATGAAAATACAAAAAGTGCCCGATTGAATCTTCTTTGAATGAAGATTTTTGGTTAAATTAGACTTTATTCGGAAATAAAAAGTATAGATCTCCGGACTATCATATCGTCTTAAAAACAAACTGTCATGAAAAAACTCATCTTGATTACCTTACTGATAATCTCCAACCTGGGGCTGGCTCATAGTCAGGTATTAATAGCCCTGGTATTTGGCGATAAACTCAATTCACCCAACCTGGAATTTGGCTTGAATGCAGGTGCCAATTTGAGTACCATAACAGAGATCGAAAATGCAAAATATGACGGGCATTTTGGCATAGGCATGTATTTCACCTGGATGTTTCACGAGAACTGGCAACTTCAACCTGAGTTCTTTTTCAGATTTCCGGGAGGAGCACGTAAACTACCTCCGTATTCAATTGATAATCCCGAATTTGATCCTATACTTGAAAATTCTTCCATTATCAGAATCTCCAATTATTTAAGTCTTCCTGTTCATATCAGATATCGTGTCTGGAAGCAATTCAGAGTGTCTTTTGCACCTCAGATCTCATTGATGACATCAAATCAGGATACTTTTTATAAAACACTTGACGATGAAGATGAAGTTTTTTACAATAGAAATTCCATGAAGGAATTGAACAGATTTGATTTTGGATTAAGCGCAGGGGTATCTTATAAACTGAGACAAGGGAAAGGTGTTAATCTCGAGGCACGTTATTATTTTGGCTTCATCGATACTGATAATATCATTGAAGGAGCAACTGTGATGAATAGATCTATATGCCTGTATGTAGGGATCCCAATAGGAGCCGAAAAAGATGTTAAAGCAGAATCAAGCAAAGAATAATCTTTACTCAGAATCGTACAATAGATTGAATTTTAACTTCCGTTTTATGATTGCTTTGGATCTGATTCAAACCGTTGCCAATTTCTTTCTCTCCGGGATAAAGTGATTGGGAGATTCTAAACCAAAAAGTCAGATATTTTAATGGCTTCCATTTTAACATGCATACAAATCTCCATCCCTTACCATAATGCATCCGGGAGCCATACGAATACAATACATCACGTTCATAAGCATAAATCCTCGCATTATAGTCTGACGTGTTAAAATATGCAATCCTGAATGATACATCCAGGGGAAATGTCATTTGACGATAGACAATATCCTGAAATACAAGAAAGCCAAAGTTGTTCCTTTTATCTTTAAATGCTGCCCTGGATATTTCAATACGGTTTTGCAGGGTAAGCTTTTCTGTAACAGAATAAATGCCATTGAATCGAAACTGTTCTTTCAGCAAATCTCTGACATCTTTGAATTCTTCTGATTCATAATAATTTTCAGGTTTAATCTGTCGTTTATAGCGAAAATAAAAATCTGAATTATCCATTTTTTTGCCAATTTCAGCAAAATATTCATATCCTTCTGATGGCATATTTACCCGGTATTTTAGCCAGGGAAAAGAAAAAACATCGCCATACATTCGTATGCGATAATTCCTGAACTGTAACTCCCCTCCCAGAAAGAAGCCATTTTCATTGGCCACGGTTGAATTTTCGCTGAATGCATTCGCATAATAGGAGTAATATCCCTTTTGATAATACCTGTGCAGCGCTCCAATGGTAATTTCAGGTCTGATAAAGAATAAAAATCCGTTTATGGTTGCCACAGAGGCATTCGAATAGGATGCCTCTCCAAACAACTGTGTTCTGTCTGCCAGGTATCTGTAATCCACTGATGTTCCGGCCAGTTCATTTCCTGCAAACGAATATCTTTTGTATAGATCATCACTCCCTAACAGAGTCTTGTCAAACAAGGTAAAGTAACCGTTCATGCCTAATTTCAAACGATTCCCATGGTATTGAAGGCTTGCGCCTCCACTGGTTTGTTTCAGTACTTTTTCTTTAGCAATCTCACCGGGAGTAGCGTGATATCCTGTTTCAACAAAACCGGAAAACAAATTTTGTCCCTTACTTGAATCAACAAGAGTAGCATCAATGTTCCGAAATGAGTAAAAAGTAGTAAACAAAAACTTATTACTCCCCAGTGTAATGGCCACTCCACGAAGAAAACGGTTTTCATCGACTGATGAGTTTTCTTTTATTCCCGAAGGTCTGCGAGCAATATCTGAGACATAGGATGATTTCCCAAAAGCAAAACCACTCCAGAACAACAAGCCCTGCCCCCATCGGATATGGTAATCTCCCAGGGTGATATTTCGTATGAAACCTCGCTTATTAATATAGGCCAGATGTGCCGAATAAAAATCGAATCCATGCCCGTTACTTCCCCCGAAAAATTCTTCTCCAGCATCTTTCTCCATGAGAATCCCTGCTTTAAGCAGTTCACCAAAAGAAGCATTGTACCTTAAATAAATTTTATCAGCTGTGCCCATGTACCGTGATTTTTGAGGATTACTAATGAGTACCGAATCCGGAATATATTCATAGCCTTTCTGCTTTTCAAGAATACGCTGATACCTGAGGATAAATTTATGTTTGGAGTCGCGGAACAGGCTTTTGTTAACCTGCCTGCTTATTTCAGGCTTTTCACAAACAAGAAATGCCTCAAGCATTTCAATGTCCTGCTGACGAAATCCCGGTAAATAAAGTAATTCGTTCAGGGTTAGTAAAGAACCATTGATTTTTCTGTATTCTATGATTATTGCAGCCTGAAAATCGTTCAGCAAAGGTAGTTTTGTCAATTGCTCCGGTGTTGCCGAATTTATATTTAAAGGCTGATTGAAGTAATAAACCAGATCATCGAATAAGGAAGTGAGATCCAATGTCCTGTCTGAATTCTCTGAAAGGTTTTCCACAATTTCTTCCAGATACTTTTGCTGAGTGATATTTAATTCCTGAGTGAATGCAGCCGGACACTGACAGATAAAAATAACCGGCAATATGCATCTTATGGTTATTCTACCTGGCATTCCTGTTGATTTTATAAGCTAAAGAGAACGATGAGGATAAACCCAGTATAGTATGTTGTTCAAAGCCGATATCAAGAGAAAAGTTGTGTAAATTTGTTCCCAGCCCGAACGAAAAACTTGTTGAAGCCGGGAATTTTATTCCGCCACGGATTGATAATTCTTTCACCAGAAAATATTCGGCTCCCATTGAATAATAAAAATCCTCAAACCCACACCAGTTGACTTGTGCAGCAAGAAAGTAATTATGCTCCTCCGACAAAGAAATGCCAGTTTGTACTCCCGAGTCAAGTTCTTCACCCTTTAACCTTCCGTACGCTGAACCTGCAGGATTTTTCACATGCAATCCAATTCGCAAACATTTTGCGGGTATGGCAAGCAAACCAACCTGACCGGTAATTGCAGAAGATTTTTGATCTAAAGCCTCTACCGATTGCCTGTGGTAAGCCAATTGAATCCCCATGGAGAGCCATTTTGCAAGCAACCTTCCATAGGCAAGGGCTATATGATTTTCGTTGTATGGCTTTGCTCCAAAATAAGAATAAGCAGGGCTAAATGTTCCTGATCCAACAGGAATTGCAGAAATAACCGATGAAGTTCCCAGTTCAGGCATCAAGAAGCGATTGCTATAATTCAATCCGATATCATATGATGCATGCAATCCTAATCCTGCAGGATTATGAATCCCCGACCAAAGATCAGTACACGTTACGTCAGATCCGGCAAGACCAATGGAGCGGGCATTGTGTACACTTGCATCCTGAGCAAATAAAGCCGTATTCATGGATAGGATAGCTAAGATCAGACTATGGAAAAATTTCATATAACAATAAAAGTTGCCGGTTTACGCAAGAACGAATATGCCGGCAAGAAACAAAAATGATTTCAAATTATCAAGTAATGACGAAAATGATTCGTGAGTATCTTCTATGAAATATGCCTGATAAAAAAGGTGAAATCTTAAAAGGTATATTCTAATCCCAAGAGGGTAATGGCCCAGTCGTTCTTTGATCCTTCTTTAGACAAAGGTCGGTTATCATAGGTATAGTACATACTCCATTTCAGGTAAAAATCTTCAAAGACTTCCCAGCTTAAGGTGGATTCTACATTTGTCCTGATACGACCCCAATTGTTAAAGCTGGGGAATACAGTACCTGAGAGATCGAAAGATAATTTAGGCGAGCTATATTTGAATGCTGAAAATTTTGAGGTGATTACGCCTTCCAGGTTGTATGTTGCAGTATCGGCAGTTGTTTCACGGTTTGCCTGCAAACCGCCTGCAAAATATAATACGGAGTAATTGCTGTAAACCAGATTATTACCACCACCAAGAGCAAAATTAGTTCTGAGTTTCAGCCCAAGCTCCGAGTTGCTTTCGGCAGAAAGACGGTTAAAAAGAAACCATTTTTTTTGTAACAATCGTAAATATTGCAAGCCTCCATTTTGATTTTGTGTCTGTTCCCTGCCTGACTGCTCTGTAAGAAGTATGGTGTAATCAATTTCAATCTGGTTCAGATTATGCCGGTATAATACATTGCCTGCAAAATCCAGTTTTGCCAGGTCACTGGCTTTTGTATAACTAAAGCCGGTACTTACTTTCCCATCAAGGCGAGTGAAAAACTTTATTTTGTCAGGAGTTATTCTAACTACATTGATATGCTCCAGGGATATAGCTGTGCCGTCATCTAGAAGAAGAACAGCAACCTTCAGAGTGCGTGTTGGAGATAAAGTCCCGAAAAGAATCCGACCATCCTTATGCTCGATACGCATTCGTTGTTTGATGTATATGCTGTCTATATTATTCCACTCGATTTTTATCCTTCCCGCATCATCAGTTGAAAGTTCCAGCAGATTGTTTTCCATGATCTTAACTTCGCCGGTAATCTTATTGCCATCCTGAAAATACACAGTATCAATTTTTGCTCCATACAGTGAATGAGAAATGAGCATCAGAAAAAGTACTATGGAGAAAGATCTTTGCATCCTGCAATTTTAAACACTAATTTTTAAAAACAGTAAAATCAATTGCTTTGTTTTTCATAAAATATCTACAAAAAGTTCTTCTCCGTTTTTCATTTATATGATTTGCCAGATAAGTATGCTTTTGAAGCCAATGCAATGAAAAGTCTTCTAACATGATAGGTTTCGTAAATAGAGAACCTCATCCTGGGATTACAGACCAGTAATAACAGTATTAAAACTCACTTATCCAGGTTTTCTGTCCGGATGAGCAAATCTGCAGGCTTTAGTCCGGGAGAAGTCGCTATAAGCTTTATTTCACCGGCATTCTTTTTACTTTGGATTATCACCTGGGCCAATCCGTTAAATGTTTTTCTCTTCCATTGCTCCGAAGGATAAATTACCTGGACAAGGCCCGGATCGGTGTTCGGATCGTCCCACTGATGTGCTTTTCTGAATCTCTGCCCAATAACAGCATATTCATTTTTACCATCTTTCAGCAGAGAATGATCCAACTGAAAGGATTGATCCGGATCATCGCGAATTATATCAGAAGCTATCAGGTGCCCGTTTACATAGATAGTCTGATGCTCTACAATGCTTTTAGTAAACAAGTTTACTATTGTCTCATCCGTAATTTCAGGTAAAATAAATGTGCCACGAACCACTATCAGAGAATCCGTATAAACTCGCCAGTCCTCGCTCTGGTTCAGAAATGCAGGTTTCCATTCCGAATAATCAAAGCCGGGAGCCACCTCAGGTCTGTCGGCAAGATTTTCTACCGGGAGCTCTTTCAATCCTTCTATTTTCATTGTTTCTATGGTTTCGAAGAACCTGTCCGGTTCATGACTCGAAGGATTGCCATTGCCCACTCCTATTATTTTTCCAGGCCCTTCCAGTGTAAAGAAAACTTCGTTGTTAGCGGTGGGCATCAATCGTTTGTTTTCATCCTGAATTTGAATTGTGATCACCGATACATCCCTTTCATTGGCTTTAATAGTATCCCGATCGGCTTTGAGATATATGGCTGCTGGGCTTCCGGTGGTCTCTATATTCTTTGTGAGTACTACTTGTTTGTCTTTGTATGCTTTAGCCGATAGTAGTCCCGGTTCATATTGCACCATCCATTCGAGGTGTCCGTTTGAAGGAACAGATTGTTTTCCCAGACTTTTATTATTTAGTATCAATTCTACTTCTTCGCAATTGCTATATGCAGTAAGCTTTATTTCTTCTCCCTCGTTTCCCTGCCAGTTCCAATGCGTAGCTATATGCAATACAGCTTCATCTCTCCACCACGATTGCAGGTAATAATAAATATCTTTTGGAAAGCCACATAGATCTACTATTCCGAATTGTGATGCTACTGCCGGCCAGCCAAAAGGTGTTGGCTCACCCCGATAATCAAAACCTGTCCAGTAGAATAATCCGGCCAGAAATGGTCGTTCGTTATAAAAATGCCATCCTGATTCGGTACCTATATTTTCGGGCATACGATTGGTTGGCGCCAGGTGTCCAACAGAACTATTTGTTTCATAGATCCCGCGAGTACCAATGGTATTGCTTTCTTCTGTGCCAATACCTGCCTGCCATGGAAATTTTGCATGATGCTCGTCAATATTACCCTGGACCATGTAATTGTAGCCCATTACTTCCATCACAGTGCCAATACCACCATCCCATCCACCACTACAGGCAGCAGTGAAGGCTCTGGAGGAGTCCAGTTTTTGGGCATAGGTCTGCATGCTTGCAGCTATTCGTGTACCTTTACTATTCCCCTCAATAGCCCACTCTTCGTTACCTAACGACCAGATCACGATGCTGGGATGGTTGCGGTCGCGTTTCATCAATTGCTCAAGATTATACAGATGTACTTTGTTTGACCCCATCAACCGGTTTTCGTCCATAACCAGCATGCCAAGCCGATCGCAGGCATCCAGAAAATCAGGTGAGGGAGGATCATGAGCTGTCCGGATTCCGTTAGCACCCATCTCTTTTAGTTTCCGAATCCGAAATTCATGCAAAGCATATGGAACTGCTGTTCCTACACCGGCGTGATCCTGATGATTGTTGACCCCAACTATTTTTAATGGTTTCCCGTTCAGGAAGAATCCTTTGTCCGGATCAAAGCGAACCGTGCGTATGCCAAATGTAGTTTCATAGCAATCAATTGGTTTGTCATCCTGCATTATTTCGGTGATCAGTTGATACAGACCTGGTGATTCTATCGACCATAATTCAGGATCAGCCAATCTGTGTTGATTAAAAAATTCCTGTTGCTCCCCGGGAAAAAGTAATAGCTGCTGAATTGTTCCGGAGATAATCGCTTTACCCTTAGCATCGAGGATGGTTTCACGAATATCAAAAAGGGTTTGTTCTGGTGATTCATTTGTAATAGTTGTCCTTGTTTTAATTAAAGCTTCCTTTTCCAGTACATCGGTTGTAACAAAGGTACCATAGCGGGCAACATGCAAAGGATTGGTTTTATTGAGCCATACATGGCGGTAAATACCAGCTCCTTCGTAATACCAGCCTTCTTCCATTGTAGCATCTACACGAACAGCCACAACATTTTCACCACCGTAATTCAGATAATCAGTGATGTCATAACTGAAACCACTGTAACCACTGATCTCGGTGCCAAGATAAAAGCCATTTACCCACACAATTGAATTGCGAAAAACACCTTCAAATTCTATACTGATACGCTTTCCAAGGTCAGTTTCCGGAATAAAAAAACTTC
>DAOUOU010000050.1 GCA_030626465.1 Bacteroidales bacterium | reverse complement strand
CGGATCTTTAATATCGGGTGCATCCTTGAATGAGAAAAACGGGAACTAATGCGTGAAAACCTTAATGGTGCTTTTAAAAATGCTTTTCTAAGGCTTTGCCCCTCAATATCATAATAGCTCTCCACACTATCCTGAACAAAAGGTATTCCATAAAAATCAGTACCTGTATGTCTGAAATATGCGGCATGAATACGACCTAAGCCTACTGATATTGAGTCAACGTATTGTTCATCATAAATAACGCTGAAGGAATCAGCGGGTTGAAGCCCGAAAAAATCGATACTCCATGCATATATTTCCGATAGTTCATTGGCAAGCATGGGATTGATTCCATTTTCAATCATGGCATTCCATAAAGATGTATTGATTTTTCCCCTGGCATATTTCAGTTCCTGTACAACTTCTTTGTAACCTACATCAAAAGTAACAGAATCTCCAAAAGAAAAACGTACAAATTCCATAGGAGTATGCTCATAAACAAGGTAGCGTAAAGTCGCAATTGAGTCTTTTTCAAGAAATACGGCGTATTTGTTTCCTGCCCTGATTTTCCGCAAAGCCTTAGAAAAGCATTTTTAAAAGCACCATTAAGGTTTTCACGCATTAGTTCCCGTTTTTCTCATTCAAGGATGCACCCGATATTAAAGATCCGCCGGCCACATCATGGAGTTGATTATGCTGCTCCAGCAGGAACTCCTGTTCAGGCTATTGGCGATGGACAGGTTATCAAAGCAAAAAGAGGATACAACAAGGGAGCCGGCAACATGATTAAAATTAAACACAACAGTGTGTACACAACTGCTTATATTCATCTTTCGGGTTTCGCACCTGGAATAAAATACGGTGTTTATGTAAAACAAGGTGATGTAATAGGGTACGTTGGCAGTACCGGATTGTCAACAGGTCCGCACCTTGACTTCAGATTTTATAAGAATGGCAGGCCTATTGATCCTCTGAAAGTTGAAGCTCCTCCTGTTGAACCTGTCCATGAAGAAAATCTTGCAGCTTTTGATTCTGTAAAAGTAGCTACAATAGAAATGTTAAATTTAGCAGACAGTTAAATATTTTTGATGATTCAGGAATACTTGAAAGCACACAATATTCTTTAATTCAATAGCTTACTATAAATATTTCAAAATCATGAGCCAAGGGGAAAAATAACCCGGATAAAATTTATTTTTTGTTACTACTCAGAAACTTTCCTACCAGCATGGCTATAATAATTGTCAGATAGAGCTGACCTGTTATGCTAAGAAGCATACATATTACTCTTGACGATTCAGCTATCGGGGTGATATCACCATAACCAAGGGTTGTAAGTGTTACAAAACTAAAATAAACATATGTAACAAATCCGGTTTGAACTTGGATTGATAATATCGGAAAATCCGGAGTTAGCAGATCAGCACTTCTTAAAGCCAGTGCACCCATAATTCCCAGCAATAAATAGCCGTTTATTGAGGATAGAATCACGTCTGAGTTGACTTCCTTTGATTTTGCTATGTGGATGATCATTGAGACAGACACAATCATCATGTATGCCGCAATAAGTCCATTTATTATAGTGCCGTATAAAACATTGTCGAAAATTAGATCTGACCACAATAAAACAACACAAGTATTGCCAAGGATGAATAGGATTTTGAATGTTTTTTTTTCAAAATCAAGTGCATACATGCTTGAGTATATGAGTGCTGTAAGAGTAAGATAGGTCAATAAAGGTATTTTATTAATAAACGAAATGGCCGGGCCAATAATGAAAAATATCACAATACTGATAAGCAGGATCAGGTTATTTCTCCATAAATTCTTTGGCCTTTTTTTAAGGGGGTGGATTTTTTTCATTATTCCTGACTATTGGTTCATTTATTATTCTGGTTTTCTAATACTTCCTCTACGATTCTCGGGAAGTGTTTGTATTCAAGTGCATGAATCTTTTCAGCCAGGCTTTCAGGAGTATCTTTTTGTTCAACCTTGCATTTGGCCTGGAAAATAATATTGCCTTCATCGTAATGTTCATCTACAAAGTGTATTGTAATTCCTGATTCTTTTTCTTTATTTCTGAGAACAGTATCATGCACAATCATACCATACATACCCTTGCCTCCGTATTTGGGTAAGAGAGCAGGGTGAATATTGATGATCCGATCGGGGAAAGAAGATATCAGATATTGAGGTACTAACCATAAAAATCCAGCCAGCACAATTAAATCTATTTTATTCTTAACAAGGAGGTCTCTTATGTTGTATGTATTGTGAAACTCATTTCTGTTAAAAACATAAGTAGGTACATTATACTTTTTTGCTCTTTCTAAAACATAAGCATCATTTTTATTGCATAATACATAAATTACACGGCCAATGCTCCCCTTGTTTAAATATTTTATTATTGCCTGGGCATTTGTGCCGGAACCGGAAGCAAAAATTGCCACATTTTTCATTGTATGTTAAATAATAATATTTTAATTGATTTTGAAAGATTTATAGACAAAAAAAGCTATTTTTAATCCAATTATTCAATCTTTTTGTTTGTTTTTATTTAATTATTGCTTTTTCTTTGCAGCGATAATTTTAAAACTTAAGTATAATTTAAATTTGAAACTATGTCTGATATTGCATCTAGAGTAAAAGCCATTATCGTTGATAAGCTTGGTGTTGATGAAAACGAAGTTACACCTGAAGCTAGTTTTACAAACGATTTAGGTGCAGACTCGCTGGATACAGTTGAGCTAATTATGGAATTTGAAAAAGAATTCAACATTGGAATTCCTGATGACCAGGCTGAGAAAATCAGCAATGTGGCAGAAGCAATCAAGTATATCGAAGAAAACGCGAAGTAATTTCAAATTACTCATTCTTAACTTCATCTCATTATGGAATTAAAGCGAGTGGCTGTTACCGGATTGGGGTCCATTACTCCTTTAGGCAACAATACTTCGGAGTATTGGGATAATCTGATTAAAGGTACCAGTGGAATAGATTGGATCACTAGTTTTGATGCCAGCAAATTTAAAACCAAGTTTGCGTGTGAGGTTAAAAATTACAATCCTGAAGATTACTTCGACCGCAAGGAAGTTCGAAAACTAGACTTGTATGCTCAATTTGCACTTATTGCCGTTGACGAGGCAATGAAAGATTCAGCTCTTGAGCTTGATAAACTCAACCTCGACAAGGCCGGTGTAATCTTTGGTTCAGGTATTGGTGGATTCAAAACTGTTTTCTACGAACTGAAAAGTTTCTTTGAAGGCGACGGTACACCCAGATTCAGTCCATTCTTTATTCCCAAGCTAATCTCCGATATTGCGGCTGGTCATATTTCTATAAAATATGGTTTCAGAGGACCTAACTACGCTACTGTTTCAGCATGTGCCACCTCTACCAGTGCTATCATTGATGCATTTAATTACATTCGTTTGGGAAAGGCTGAAATATTTATATCAGGTGGTTCCGAGGCTTCTATTATTGTACCGGGTCTGGGAGGATTCAATTCAATGCAGGCTATATCAACAAATAACGATGAATACAAAACTGCATCACGTCCATTCGATGTTACACGAGATGGATTTGTTATGGGTGAGGGTGCTGGTGCATTGATTCTGGAAGAGCTTGAACATGCCAGGGAAAGGGGTGCAAAAATATATTGCGAACTTGTTGGAGGAGGTTTAACTGCTGATGCTTACCATTTAACTGCACCCCATCCTGAGGGTATTGGCGCAGCAAATGCCATGAAATTTGCACTTCAGGATGCAGGTTTGAATCCCGAAGAAATGGATTATATCAATGTGCATGGCACGGCAACTCCCTTAGGAGACCTGGCCGAAATCAAGGCAATTAAGGAAGTATTTGGTAAGCATGCCTACAAGTTGAATATAAGTTCAACAAAATCCATGACCGGGCATTTGTTGGGTGCAGCCGGTGCTATAGAGGCAATTGCTTCTATACTTGCCATAGTGAATAATATTGTTCCTCCTACTATTAACCTTAATAAGATTGATCCCAAGATCGATCCTAAATTAAATTTGACTCCAAACAAAGCTCAGGAGAGAGAAGTTAACGTTTCACTTAGCAATACTTTTGGATTTGGAGGCCATAACACCTCAGCTATTTTTAAAAAATTTTCTGAATAAATTGATAAGATTAATTCGAAAGAAAAAAAGATATATTTTTCTCCCGGAAAAGCAATTCCATAAGCAATTGAAACAAATTCTGGGATTTGCTCCAAAGAATTATAGATTATACCAATTAGCCCTGATCCATAAATCAGCTTCAGGACGATTTTCCAAAGAAAGAGATATACATAATGAACGTCTTGAATTCCTGGGTGATGCTATATTAGATTCAATTGTTGCTGAACATCTTTATCAGCACTTCCCTGATAAAGATGAAGGATTTCTTACTCAGATGAGATCAAAAATAGTGAATCGTGATACGCTCAAACGCATTGCAATAAAGATGGGAATTGGAGATTTGATAATCTCCCGAATCTCAAAAGATAACCATAAAGGACTGTTCGGTGATACCTTAGAAGCAATTATTGGTGCAATTTACCTTGAGAGGGGGTATAAAAAAGCACGAAAATTTATTCTCAATCGTATAATAAATTATCACATCAATCTTAATCAACTAAGTGAAACTGAAATGGATTTTAAGAGCAGGATTATTGAATGGGGACAAAAGAATAAAAAAGATATTAATTTCACTTGTCAGGAGCAATTAAATGGCAATAATAATACACCTGTTTTTATTTCTCATTTACTTGTTTTTGATGATATAAGAGGCATGGGTATGGGCAAGTCAAAAAAAGAAGCCGAACAGAATGCTGCCCGGCAAGCGATTCAAATGATTGGATTATAGTTGATTTATTTAAAAGTGAAAAAAAAACAATTCAAGGTACCAAAGCTAGATCTTAAAGATAAGGTATCGTTGTATTCTATTTCTTCAAGTGAATCGGATATTCGAATTTGCTACATCATCAATCAGGTAGTTGGCATAAACCTGTCATTAACGGAAGATATTATAGTCCGGGTAAAATCATCTCAGCAGGCTTTTAAAAATTATTACTATGAAAGTGAACATGGCACTGAAAAATATTATCTGATCATCAACCGGAATAATTACAATTATTTGATACCTGAGTTGAAGAAAGTAGATTACCTTTTTTTATGTGTATCAGAGACTATCATTACTAATCTTGAACTATTTATCAAACAAATTAAAGCATATCCTGAAATTTCAGCAGTAATAAAGATTGATCCGGAGGAAATTAAATCATTCAACAGAATAAAATTTTAATTTCGTAACGTATTTATTGGTTATTTGTTGATGTAATTATTCATTGGAATATCTTTCTGATTGGAGATAAGATTTCAGTAATTTTTTTTTTCGAAATACATCTTTTGTTTTGTCCAGTGATATATCTCACCCGTCTAAGATAAAATATATCACTTGTAGAATATTCCCGGTATAGTATGCAAAAGATATATTTGTCTCTTTCTAAGTTCTACAGAACCTATTGACATACTATCATGAAATCAATCGGACAAATTGACCAATATGTCAAGTTATTAGTGCACAATGAAGATTTGTTGATAACTCGGATTTTACATTATATCAAGAAGCATGATCATTCAGAATTTTCATTAACCTCACATGATTCCTGGCACTTATCTGTAAGAGGAATAACGGAATCACTTATTCTTGCAGCTAAAAATATAAGGACTCTTTCTCCTAAACTTAATCCTGATGCGGACACAGGAAATGATCCAATTTTGCATTATGGGATGCTTCAAGTGCAAAAACTGAGACAAAAAGGGATAAAACTTGGCAAATTTCTGGAGTTGTTGAATTATTATCAGCTGTCTTTTAATGATTTAACATATTCTTCTTGCTATTCTGAAGAGGAAAAGAAATGTTTTCGTTTTTTTACCGAGAGATGCTTTAGAAGAATGGAAACTGGGTATGTTAAAGCGTGGAATAATACTTTTTCAATCAACAATCTGGAAGAAGCACCAAGGACCAACGCTGTTATTGATGATAACAGCAATGATTACTTAATTGTTTTTGAGAGTTTGGTTACACCTATTATTCTTACTGATGCCAATAATAAGATCATAAACTTTAATTTATCAGCTTCAAAGTTATTTGCCGATTTAAAAGTGAATATTCTTCCAGGCACAGAAAATTCTTTTTCATCCTGGTCCTTTAAGAGTATTCAGAACAAAGTAGAAGAATTGATTGAATCATCACTTGATGAATTGAACTTTGAGAGTTCGTTTGAAACAGACCAGGGAACACGATACTTTCAGATACTTCTTAATAAAATCATTGATGCTAATAATAAATTAAAGGGTGTTGTTATAATGATTGAGGATCGTACGGAGCGCAATGATACGGAAAAAAGCATGCAGTTGGCCAAAAACAGAGCTGAAGAAACCGATCGGTTAAAAACGGCTTTTCTGGTCAATATGTCGCATGAGATAAGAACTCCGATGAACGCTATAATAGGTTTTACAGAACTGATGCTCAATGGAAAATTCGCAGATGAAGAACGGAAAGATTATCTGAAATTGATACGTAAGAGTAGCAATGATTTACTGAATATTATCGAAGATGTTATTGACATTGCCAAGATTGAATCTCAACAGTTAAGAATAAAATATAAAATATGTAATCCCTATGAATTAATTCATGATCTCAAAACAGTTTTCCAGGAGACTCTCAGAAGGTATGGAACAAACCAGAAAGTTAAGCTATTGGTGGATGTTGATGAAAATGAAAAAAAATTTCTATTCTATATTGATGATGAAAGATTAAAGCAGGTTGTATCCAATCTTTTAAATAATGCAGCAAAATATACTAATAAGGGATTTATAAAGTTCGGTTATAAAAGGGTAGATCAATCGAATCTACTCTTCTTTGTTAGAGATAGTGGCATCGGTATTCCTGAAAAAATGAGAGAGAGAATTTTTGAAAGATTTGTCCAACTCGATCAAGATGGTGAAAATGCAATGGGTGGAGCAGGGCTTGGTCTTGCCATTAGTAAGAATATTATTAATCTACTTGGCGGAAAACTATGGGTCGAGTCTGTTGAAGGAAAAGGATCAGATTTCTTTTTTCAACTTCCAATAAAAGAAGTACCAAAGAATATAAAGCATACTATAAATGATAAAGATGATCAAAATTTAGATTTTGAATCTGACTGGAGCAATAAAAGAATATTAATTGCTGAAGATGATCAGATTAATTTCCAATACCTGAAAGAAGTTATTTCAAAAAGCGGTGCTGAAATATTATGGGCAAGAAGTGGTATTGAAGCCATAAATATTGCAGAAGTTGAAGAAAAGCTGGATCTGATTCTAATGGATATTAAAATGCCTGAAATAGATGGTATTCAAGCAACCAGATATATAAAAAAAATAAGGCCTCAAGTTCCTGTAATCGCACAGACAGCCTATGCGATGGAAAATGACAGGATAAAGTGTCTGAATGCAGGATGCTCTGCTTATATTCCAAAGCCAATTGATCAGAAAAAGTTATTCTTATTAATTGAAAAATTTCTGCTTGCAGGTAGTAAAACTCTGAAACATATTCCAACAATAAAATAAAAAAGGAGGTGTGAACACCTCCTTTTCGTTAACCCTAACCCATTTTTACCTATGAAAAGAATCAGAAACCTATTACCCTAAAACCTATTCTAATTTCTTGTTTATTATTTTTCTCTATCTATTAGACGAAATAACTCAACAAAAGTTGCCTTGCCTATTATCTTTTTTATAAAAATTCTGTCTTCTAATTCTTCTTGAGCAAATGTAAGTCATACATTAGCTGAGTTTTGACAACTATTGTTAAAGTTTGTTAAAGGCTTAATATTTAATACCATGGGGATGTATCTTTGTTAAGCAATGAGCAAAAGAATAATCTTCATAGTTTCGGTTTTCATGAGTGTTGCTCTTATTGGTCTTATTATGGTGCAATCATTATGGATTAATAATGCATTTAAAGTTAAAGAGAAACATTTTAATCAGTTAGTACAGAATGCGCTTTCAGAAGCTTCTTCTTATATTGAGCGTAATGAAACTATGAATTTTATTTTCGATGAATTCACTCCTGTTGAACTGGATACTATTTTTTATACACCTGCTGAAAGATTTAATTTTGATACCGTTATTCATTTTGAGATTGATACAGGTAATGGTATGT
Source organism: Bacteroidales bacterium (assembly GCA_030626465.1). Classification (GTDB taxonomy): domain Bacteria; phylum Bacteroidota; class Bacteroidia; order Bacteroidales; family UBA10428; genus UBA10428. Next base: position 7,510 of record DAOUOU010000050.1, on the reverse strand, counting down.
ATGTATCACAGGATTTTCATATATCTCACAAATCGAACAATGGACAAGTAAGAACAAATATTACTGTATCTGCTAATAATGGAATCCGAAATCCTTCTGATTTTTTTATTGATCCGGCATTTCAAATCAAACTAAGCAAAAGGAGGGATTTAATAAATCAGGTAATCTCTCGAATGTTTGAATTTTCACCCAGAATTGAAGAAAGAATATCTCAGGAATTAATTCATATATCCCTTAAAAGAACCTTTGAAAACCATGGCATAAAGATAAATTTTGAATATGCAGTAACAGACTGGAGTGATAATGCGGTAATGAAATCTGACAATTTCAACCCGCATAAAAGAGCTCAATTATACAGTATTCGGCTTTTTCCCGACGACTTTTATGATAACTCTAATTATCTGAATGTTTATTTTCCAAATCGCAGAAATTTTATTATTCGATCTCTCGGGCTAATGGGAGTTTCGTCTTCAATACTGACTGTATTCCTGATTATAACATTTTCTTTCACACTATACGTTATTTTGAAACAAAAGCGTCTTTCAGAAATGAAAAACGATTTTGTCAATAATATGACACATGAATTAAAAACGCCCATTTCTACCATATCTCTGGCTTCACAAATGCTTAGTGACAATACTATTCCGGTAACTGAAAAAAATTTCAATCGTATTTCTGATATTATTAAGGAGGAAAGCAAAAGACTTGGCTATCAGGTTGAACGTGTACTGCAAATGGCAAAATTTGATCAGGGTGATTTGAAATTGCAATTTAAAGAAGTGAACATGCATGAGGTAATCGAATCGGTCATATCTAATTTCTTCATACAGGTCGATTCCAAAAATGGTATGCTAATACCTTCTCTTCATGCCGACAACGATTTGATAAAAGCTGATGTGGTTCATATAACAAACGTGATTTCTAACTTACTTGATAATGCGATAAAATATACTCCCGAAAAGCCTGAAATATTTATTGAAACTCGTAACCTCAACCAGCATTTACTAGTCAAGATAAGAGATAATGGTATTGGAATTAATAAACCAAATCAACGACGTATTTTTGATAAATTTTATAGGGTTTCTACCGGGAATATCCATAATGTGAAAGGATTTGGATTAGGATTAAGCTATGTTAAAAAAATAGTTGAAGAGCATCAGGGATCTATTGATGTTGAATCAGAACCTGGTGAAGGAACTGTCTTTACAATTAGTCTTCCTGTAAAAATTAATAAATATGAGTGAAATTAAAGTTCTTCTGGCAGAAGATGATGAAAACCTCGGCTCACTTCTAAAAGAGTACCTTATTGCGAAAAAATACGATACCGACTGGTATCCTAACGGAGAAGAAGCCTATAAAAAATTCGTTAAAAGGAGTTATGATTTGTGCATCCTTGATATTATGATGCCTATTAAAGATGGTTATACTCTGGCAAAAGAAATCAGGATGACAAATGCTGAGATCCCTATTATATTCCTTACTGCTAAATCTCAGAAAGATGATGTTCTGGAAGGGTTTAAAGCCGGATGTGATGATTATATCACAAAACCCTTCAGTATGGAAGAACTTTTGTATAGAATTGAAGCCATCTTAAGACGTACCAGCAGGCATGGAAAGTATAATACTCAGAAGGAGTTTACTATAGGTCAATATCATTTCGATACCGATAAGCAGTTATTATCAATCAATGAGAAAACCATGAAACTTACTACAAAGGAATCGGAACTGCTCAGGTTATTATGTTTGAATAAAAATTCAGTACTGGAAAGAAATTTTGCACTTAAGTCTATCTGGATTGATGATAATTATTTTAATGCCCGGAGTATGGATGTATATATTGCAAAGCTTCGAAAGTATCTGAGAGACGATCCGGTAGTTCAAATAATAAATATACATGGCAAGGGATTTAAATTACTCGATTGATTAAGAGTTGCAGGATAACAATTTTCTTTTACTTACCCCGGGCACTTTTATTAAAAACATTAATTTAGGCTTGTTAAAAAGTAAAATAATTAAATAAATATTTTCAAAGAAATCCTGCTAAATTTGGCTCCGGAAAATATTAAGGCTTTACCCATGTTCTCAGTAGAATATTTTAATCAGATTGTTGTAATTACTACTTATAACATCCGACGAATAAACTTTCTCTACACCGAGAAATTACGCAAACTTATCCTTCAGTCTATGAAGCAGTCCTGCAACAAAGTAATTATCAATATGGTAGGTGTACGATTAATTAATCCGGGTGCTGTGGAAACACTAAAGCTCCTTTGTGGCATTGCTTCCAGTCTGGGAATTAAATTGATATTGGTCAATGTTGATACTGAACTTCATAAGCAAATCTCAAGCTATGATAAAAATAACACAATCAATATTTGTACTCCAGACAAGATACATGAGCTTGCCAAGCTGACGATTTAAGGTTTATTCTAAGGTAAGAAAAGCGTATCCTAATTTTCCATTTTGATCTGTTCCCTCAATAACAATTGTTTTTATTAAGTTGGTTTCTTTTACAGGAACGGTGATGATTGTTATGCCGTTATGAAGAACAAGATCTGGATTCCAGTAAATTGTAACAGGTAATTGGTTTTTTTGGATACGATTATTCAATGAGGTTTCTGTTGGAGAATAAAAGCGTTCTGTCAGGTGGTATCCCAGCATAGAAAATGAGATCTCTCCTTTTTTCATAAACGAGCCACGTTTTGTATAAACTGCAATTACGCCATTAGCTCCTCTTGATCCATATATTGCTGCACTTGGACCTTTTAATACTTCTATCCTGTCAACATCTTCTACAGGAATTGACTTTATTGTTTGAAAAGCAGTTGGAACACCATCCAAAACCAGCAAAGGTTCGGTACTTCCTAGTATAGTACTTACACCTCTGATTGTAACATTGTCACCAACAATACGTACTCCCGGGATACGACCCTGCATGGCATCAAGCAAATTGGAATACCCGGAAGGTATATCATCACTCCAAAGAACATAATCTGGCCTTCCGTATATTGATGTTGAGAAGATGGAGTCTAATTCCTTTTCTCGCTGCAACATTTCTTCTCTGGCAAGTTCATTTTGTAATTTACGGTAGACTTTTTTATTCAATTTTGACGTTGTTGTTAAGAAAATGTCTCCATGGTACTCAGAAATTTGGTCAGGTGGCGTTTCTTCAAGATGAATGAGTAAATTCTTACCTCCATTCGATTTTCTGCCTACGATCTTTACGTCCAGGGTATCGTAATAGTATAGCTTTTCAAAACTAAAACTTCCTTTCTTGTTGGAATAGGTCAAAAACACATCGTTGTATTTATCAAGAATAAACAATCGTACGCTGGCATTTTTTATGGGAAATTCTAATATTTCGCGAGTTATTCTGCCTTCTACTGTTATTCCATGTTCAACATCGAATTTAATTTTCTGAATGTTCCCTTTAATCACATCATCCCAAAGAAAGCGACGCCATCCGTGGGTAAGCATAAGTAGATCAGTATGTTTCTTCACCAGTTTATTTGCTGGTTGAATATAATAAGCAGGATTTTCGATAATTCCGGGAAGATCGGAAGTGATAAGCAGTTCAGAAATAATGTTGGTTTTTAAGTAGTTAAACTGGTCTGAGTTATTTAACAGTAAAGAAACTGAACCGGAAAACGTTCTATTCTCTTCTATGAGGTTAAGAGGCTGTATGATTAAATTGATACTATCGGTAACAAATTTATTTTGAATGGCAAAATTGATATAATCACCATGATTAACGAAGTGCAGACGTTCAGCAACAGGTTGCAGACGATTATTGAACAAGGTAAAATGCACAACTCCCGAAAGGAAAAGGCCATTGTCTATTTCAATAATAGTATCCTTATCCAGTAAATTTACTGAAGAAGCATAATAAATCATTCCTCTTGTATGCCCTATAATTATCATATCATTTGCTGGCCGATCATTTGAGGGAGCTTTATTTGATTTAAGGGTAAGTGTGATCGTATTATTATTTTCGACCAGACTTAAGCCAACGGTATTATCAAGGGCTTCAGGGAGGGATGTCTTATTTGACGAACCATCTTCAAATTCAATGAAGGCTGTGTAGTCTTCTTCAGGATCGGGCCTTAGATAAAATGATCCCATTCCTCCAAATTCAGTTTGGAAAGAAGCAACAGGCTTATTCTTTCTGGTTTTGATGACACCTTTTGCAGAAACACTTTCGCCATTTAAGTTCATTGCTTTAAATGCAATTTTACAATTGATATTCGCCAGTAATTCGCCTCCTTCGGGAAAAAATCCAATATGATAGGTTTGAATTTTTTTCTCGAATTCTTTTATTTTTTTCTTGTTGCTTTTTGCTTCTTTGTTTGTTATAAGGTACTCTTTAAGAGGGTTATGGATTTGAATATTTTTATTGTAATAGTAATCAGACCCAAAATTCTTCATCCAATTGGTATAGGCTCTGACCTGGTAAATTCCCTCCGGTATTGTATCTCCAAGGTAAAACTTTCCGGTTCCACCACCATTTTCGATTTTAACCCTGATTATTTGAACTACCTGCCTGTAAGGATTTATTAATTCTACATACAAATGATCACTTAAAGTGTCAACTCTATGGGTTATTCCATCCAGCAAATAAGCTTTAAACCATATGTTTTCTCTGGCAAAATAATTATTCTTATCAAGATGAACGTAAATCTTTTGTGGATAAAGAGTCTCATTGTACTTACTGAGGGCTTCTTTTATTTTGGCAATATTTCTTGTAGTAGAGTCATTTTGAATAAACGACAGTAAAAGCACGCTTATTAGAAAATATAATATTATTTGGTATGATAGTTTTTTTTTCATAGTCATTCCTGCAAAATAAACAACTGATTTTGTAATTCGTTCTCATTACTATGATCATACATAAGACAGCTCTGAGTTTGAATACACTCAATTGCACGGTTACTATCAATAATCAGACTCTATCATTCCTTTGTTAACAACAATAATGTTCAAATTTATGAATTAAAACCAAGTGCGTAGTAACAAATAATCATACTATTTTGTATGGATCTCATAGGATTGCATTTTTTGAGTTGCTTTTAAATATTTATTTTTATATTGAAAAAGCCATAAAACCGTAAAAGATAAATTTATGTCAGGACATAGTAAATGGTCAACTATTAAGAGAAAAAAGGGCACACTGGATGCTAAAAAAGGAAAAGTATTTTCCCGCCTTGTGAAAGAAATTACTATTGCTGTAAAGGAGGGAGGCCCTGATCCTGAGGCAAATCCGAGATTGAGGTTAGCTTTACAAAATGCAAGAGGAGCAAATATGCCTAAGGATAATATAGAGCGTGCAATAAAGAAAGCAGATAACGATGGTGCAGATCTGCAGGAAGTTACTTTTGAAGGATATGCTTCTCATGGAGTAGCTGTTTTTATTGAGTGTCTTACTGATAATAATCAAAGGGCCGTAAGTATGATACGGTCAGTTTTTAGCAGGAAAAGCGGCAATCTGGGCACAAATGGATCTCTGAGTTTCATTTTTGATCGCAAAGGGGTTATTACTGTAAAAAGGGGAACACTTGATCCGGAAGAATTTCAACTGGAGATTATTGATGCTGGTGTTGAAGAATTTGAGGTTGAAAATGATGTCTTCATCATTACAACAGCAATGGAAGATTTCGGGAATGTTCAAAAAAAGCTTGATGAAATGGGCGTTGAAGTTGAAAATGCTGAGTTACAGAGAATTCCAAATAGCACAAAGACACTTGCAGCAGAAGATGCTAATAAAGTACTCAAAATGATTGAGGAATTCGAAGACATAGATGATGTACAAAATGTATATCATAATCTGGAACTTACAGAGGAGGTGATGGCCGCGATAGGATGATGTATTTTTTACATTGATAATCAGGACATTAAAGAACTCACATAAAGCTGTGGTTAATTAAAAGTTTAGTTTTTTAAAGCTTTGCTTTTGAAAAATGATTTTTATCAATAAATTTGTGTCTCAATAAAAGATAACTATGAGATTCAATATATCTGTATTCATCATCATTCTTCTTGGTATTCTTAAAATACCAATGTGAGGATGGTATGTTTGTAGGTAGTAAAACATAAGAGGGCCATTCTCGCAGTGAGAATGGCCTTCGCTTTTATAAATCACCAGAAAATGAAAAGATACCCGGAAGAATTGCTGAAGATATTTGATACTTTGCTATCCCCCAATGGGGGAATTCAATTGATAGTCTGAATAAACCATTGTATGCAATTGGTTGTTAGAATGAATTAATAACGCAAAGAATAACATATTAACTAGTGAAATCATGAGTGAAAAATTATATATTTTCGATACTACACTTCGCGATGGCGAACAAGTGCCTGGTTGTCAGTTAAATACTGTCGAAAAAATTGAGGTAGCAAAAGCTCTTGAAGCTTTGGGTGTCGATATTATTGAAGCCGGTTTCCCTATTTCCAGTCCGGGAGATTTCAATTCTGTTGTGGAAATATCAAAGGCGGTAAAAAAACCAGTTATTTGTGCTCTTACCAGAGCGGTAAAGAAAGACATAGAAGTAGCTGCAGACTCGCTTAAATTCGCGAAGAAAAAGCGAATTCATACCGGAATAGGTACTTCCTACTACCACATTCATCATAAATTGAATTCTAATGAAGATGAAATTATTGAACGTGCAGTTGAAGCGGTTAAGTATGCAAGGAAATTTGTTGAAGACGTAGAGTTTTATGCTGAAGATGCGGGGCGTACGGAAAATGAATATCTGGCACGTGTAATCGAAGCAGTTATGGCTGCAGGGGCAACTGTTCTTAATATTCCCGACACTACCGGATACTGTCTGCCAGAAGAGTTTGGTGAGAAGATTCGTTTTTTAAAAGAGAATGTCAGGAATATTGACAAAGCAATTATTTCGACTCATTGTCATAATGATCTTGGCATGGCAACTGCAAATACAATGTCGGGTATAATAAACGGTGCACGCCAAGCTGAAGTAACTATCAATGGTATTGGTGAACGTGCGGGCAACACCTCCCTCGAAGAAGTGGTAATGATATTGAAAAGTAGAAAACATCTCGGAATTGAGACCAACATCAATCCCAAGAAGATCTTCAAAAGCAGCCGTCTTGTCTCATCTCTGATGAATATGCCGGTACAGCCTAATAAGGCCATAGTTGGTCGAAATGCATTTGCCCATTCTTCCGGAATTCATCAGGATGGAGTCCTGAAAAAGCGTGAAAATTATGAGATTATTGATCCTGTGGATGTTGGTATCAATGAATCAAGTATATCCCTTACCGCCAGAAGTGGAAGAGCAGCCCTAAAACATCGTTTGAGTATACTTGGATATGATCTGAAGCCAAATGAACTGGAAAAAGTATATGAAGATTTTTTAGTAATAGCAGATAAGAAAAAAGATGTTCGGGATGAAGATTTGGAAGTATTGGTTGGTAAGAGAGATAACGGAGAAAATGGGAAAATAAAACTGGAGCATTTACAGGTACTCGCCGGAAAATCAACAATTCCTAT
>DAOUOU010000172.1 GCA_030626465.1 Bacteroidales bacterium | reverse complement strand
GCTGATCATAGCGCAGGATATTCTGATCTCCGGCGATTATAATACTGTTCCATTCCCGCAATTTGCAGATAGTATTGAAAAAGAATACAAAGTCCGGTTCTTTTATCCTATACAACTTACAGATAAGATAATGGTTAAGTCAACCGAAAATAACATGGCGTTGAAACAGGTATTATTACAATGTTTTTCTGGTACGGGTATCAATTTCCACATCGACGGGAACAATAATATTTTTATTTTTTCGGGAGTAAATTTTATTACAACTCTGCCTGATTATACTATTCAGCAAAATAATCATATTCTTGATGAAGCTATTCAGGAAGACCAGGAATTGACACAGGCAGAAAGAAAATATATTGAAGGCAGAAAATCACGCGATATCTCCACACTAATAGTTGGCAACAGGGAAGACGGATATATCGGGAAACTGGCCAATATAAATGGTACACTCAAAGACAAAGAAACGGGTGAACCTCTGATTGGAGCTACAATTTACGTTGACGAACTGGAAAAAGGTTTTGTTACAGATGTAGACGGTCGATTCGAGCTTGTCCTTAAACCGGGCAAATACAGTATTCGTTTTCAAAGTCTCGGGAGAAAAGATAAAAATCATATTCTTCAGGTGTACTCGTCAGGTTATCTGGATATTGATTTGGAAAAGGGATTGATCCCAATCAGCGAGGTGACTGTTACGGCAGATCGTTTTCATCATGTACGCGGGACACAAATGGGATTTGAAAGGATTTCCATAAAAACCATAAAGGAAATACCGGTTGTGCTTGGTGAGAAGGATATTATTAAGGTGGCCAAAATGCTTCCGGGGGTACAAAGTGTTGGTGAGGGGTCGTCAGGATTCAATGTCAGGGGTAGTTCCGCCGATCAGAATATGTTCTATATTAATAAAGTACCGGTATACAACACTTCGCATCTTTTTGGCTTCTTTTCTTCATTTAGCCCGGATATTGTACAGGACTTCTCAATGTATAAAAGCAGTATTCCTGCAAAATACGGAGGGCGTATGGCTTCAATTTTCGATATTACTACTCGGCAGGGCAATAAGAAAAATTTCACAGCACGTGGAGGTATAAGTCCGATAACAGGACATTTGGCAATAGAAGGCCCAATAATTAAGGAACAGAGTTCATTTGTCCTTAGTGCAAGATCTACCTATTCAAACTGGATTTTGCGACAGCTGGAAGATCCTGAATTGAAAAAGAGTAATGCACTTTTTTATGACTTTACAGGAAATGTAAACATTCAAGCCAATGAAAAAAATCTGATTAAAGCATTTGGGTATTATAGTCATGATAAGTTTGCTCTTTCTTCCACTAATTTCTATGAATACTCAAATTACGGTGCATCCCTTAACTGGCGTCATCGTTTTAACTCCAAACAGTCTGCTGATATTGCTTTTGTATTTGGTAGCTATAGTTTTTATACATCCGACAGTAGTAGTATTCAGGAAGCTTATGATCATCATTACAAAATTAACCACTATGAATTGACCAGTGATTTTACCTGGATTCCGGCACAGAACCATACACTCAATTACGGAATTACAGGAATTTATTATGATTTGAACCGTGGAACAGTATCACCACTCGGACCTGAATCTGATAGAAAAGAGATGCATCTGGGCAAAGAGAATGCTATAGAAGCTGCCTTGTATTTTTCTGATGAATTCAGAATATCGCCAAGAATAACACTGTATGCAGGAATAAGATATAGCTTGTATGGATTCATTGGACCGGGAACAGTTTATAACTATGATCCTGATGTTCCAAAAGAGGAACCCTATATCTCAGACTCATTGAATTTTAAAAGCGGGGAATTAATTAAGTTTTATTCCGGACCAGAATTTCGGGGTACAATCAATTACAGAACAGGAACAAACAGTTCGTTAAAGTTTTCTTATAACCGCATGAGACAATATTTGTTTATGCTTAGCAATACCATTGCTATTTCTCCTACCGATCAATGGAAATTGTGTGATTATCATATTAAACCTCTTTACAGCGATCAATTTACCCTGGGATATTACAAGGATATACCTGAAAAGAGTATCAGTCTGTCATCGGAATTTTTTTTCAAGAAAATACATAATATTGTTGAATACAAGGATGGAGCCAGTTTTATTTCCGGAAATAACATTGAAACACAGGTTTTGCAGGGCAAGCAGACTGCCTACGGATTCGAATTGATGATGAAGAAAAACACCGGGAAGTTTACAGGCTGGTTATCGTATTCCTACTCCAGATCACTGGTGAAGGTTGATGGTAAAAACTACTGGGACAAAATAAATTCCGGTAAAAGCTATCCGGCCAATTATGATAAGCCGCATGCACTGAACCTGGTAACAAATTATAAAATAAGTCGCAGGATAAGCTGGAGTGCAAATCTCGTATATAGTACAGGGAGGCCGATTACTTATCCGGTATCTGTTTATTACATCGACGATCTGGAATATATCCAGTATTCGGAAAGAAATAAATACAGGATCCCTGATTACTTCAGAATTGATATGTCTTTGATTATTGAAGGCAACCTCAAGAAAAGAAAATTTGCACATAGTTACTGGATGATAAATGTTTATAATATGACAGGAAGGAGAAACGCCTATTCGGTATTTTTTCAATCGGAAGATGGAAATATACAGGCTTATAAATTATCTGTTTTTGGTACTCCTATCATAACTGTATCGTGGAATTTTAAATTGGGGAATTATGTTAGCAATTAATGAAATATGCCGGGACATAGAAAAATATTAGTATTGGCGGTATCTGTTCTGCTTACCGGGTGCATTGAGGAATTCGTACCAAAGATCGAAGAAACTCAGAATGCTCTGGTTGTGAACGGTACAATAACTGATCAGGAAGGGTATCAGTATGTTGAAATATCCCGGACATCATCGTACAGCAAACCAACTCATCTTCCCGAAAGAGATTGTATAATTGAGGTATCAGACAGTATGGGGAACAGTTTCAGATACGATGAGTATTCATCAGGGAAGTACCGTTGTTATATTGAACAACAATACCTGGCTGTGGGTAACATGTACAAACTAAATATAAAAATCCGCAATGGAAAGGAGTATGCCTCTGATTACGAAACAATACTTCCCTGCCCTCCGGTAAAGGATCTCTATTATGAGGTGCAAAAAGTAGAAACAAGAGATCCTTATCTGACTTATTACGGAATTCAATTCTTTGTTGATGTGGATGGCATTGGTACTACTGACAACTATTTTAGATGGAAAATGGAAGAGACCTGGGAATATCATGCCCAACATTTGATCACTCATTATTACGATAATGGTATGATCGATGCCTATTCTTATACAGATAATATCTGGGAATGCTGGGGAACCAGACCTGTTCCCATGGTTTTTACCAAATCAACAACAGATCTGAACGAAAATAACCTGAGAAAGGTACCCTTGAATTACGTTTCCAATCAAACCGAGAGATTGAAAATTAGATACAGTCTCCTGGTAAAACAATATTCTCTTTCAAGGAAAGCTTTTAACTATTGGAATGAATTGAAACTGCAGAGCCAGGAAACAGGCGGACTATACGAAGGCCAACCAGTCACGATATCAGGCAATATTTACAATAGTTCAGATTCTGATGAGATTGTACTGGGGTATTTTGATGCCTCGGCTGTGCAGGAAAAGAGAATACTGGTGGAAAATACTTTCGATTTCTGGATATTCAATAGCACATGTTTGTATGATACGCTAACAGTAGGCCAACTGGTTGAAAGATTTGGAGCCAATCCTGCTGAACCAATATTACTTCATATTATTCCTGTTGGCAATGAGATAAGATATGGCTATACACATCAACCCTGTTTTGATTGCACATTAGACTTCGGGACAAATACAAAACCAGATTTCTGGGATTGAAATGAAAGTGAATCGCAACATATACATTAACTTTTTTATTGCATTGCTTAGCATATCCAGCGGTATGGGAACCAATCCGGTTATGGCCGGTGAGAAGGCAGATCCGGAAAAACCATATTTTAACGAGACCCTGGTGATTCTTACAGACAGAAACATGTATGCTGTAGGGGAGAAGATATTGTTTAAAATTTACCGGTCTGAAAAGAAGAATATTGAAGAAAACTGGGAGAGCAAAGTTGTGTATATTGAGCTGCTTAATGCTGAAGGAAATACAGTAAAACAAGCGAAGTATTTACTTGATGCGGATGGTACCAATGGATATTTTACAATCCCGGAAGATATTCTAACCGGGAAATATATTTTACTATGTTATACGAATTGGATGCAAAACTTTTCCGCAGCTAAATTCGGAGGCTGTCTCTTAAAAATAATAAATCCTTATAAAGCTAAGCTGGCACCTGAAGGGATTAACAACCTGAAAAAGATTGAAAATTCAACAAATACCTTATTTTTTAATCCTTTTAACATTCAATGTCAATTATCAAAAAATGTCTACGACAGAAGGGAAAAAGTTGAAGTTGATTTGCTTGTACCCGGAGATGTTAAGATTGCTGACAAAATATTTTGCATTTCTGTTATCACCAAAGGTGCATACAATACTTATCAACAGACTGAGTACGAAATAACCTACAGCAAAAAAGACAATGAATCTATTTATTATCCTGAATACAGAGGCCTGACTTTATCAGGAAGAGTATTGGATGCAGAAAACAGGGAACCGGTAGCGGCGTATGTGAATTTGTCTATTTTGGGAGATGAACCGGGTTATTATGGATTACCGGTAAATAAAGATGGCAGATTTGTATTCAACCTGCCTGAACTATATGAACAGAATGATTTGTATATTAATTCTATGCCAGTTGGTAATAAACAAGTGGAAATTCTGATTGACAGGGATTTTTCACTTGCCAAGAAAATCAGTTTTAGAAGTCCTTTCACATTAAGTCGATTTGAAAAGAAAACAGCAGAAGGGATTATTCTTAATACGCAAATTAACACAAGGTATTTGCCTGACAGCAATACTGACTTTCATCCTGAACAGGAAGATTTATCTTTTTTATCATTCTTTGGTCTGCCTGATAATACTCTTTACATGGATAAGTATATTTCTTTGCCAAATATTGAAGAAGTATTTTATGAATTAATAAGGGGTGTTAGCGTGGTGAAAAGAAAGGGCAGATCAGAGATTATGGTAATAAACAAAAATTCTGGTATAGCCATGCATGAGCCACTTATATTACTGGATTGGACAACGGTTCTGGATCATCAAAAATTATTGGCATTGCCGGCAGATAAAATAGTCAAAATTGAGGTTGTGAACGATAGGTATATAAAAGGGGATATTAGCTATGGGGGTATTGTATACATTGAATCGAAAGATGGAGATATGGCAGGTTACGAACTTCCGGAAAATTCTTATTTTTTCGACTACAGGGGATTGGAACACCAGGAAAATATTGTATTCCCAGGCTATGATACTTCTGATAAGAGGATGAACATACCGGATTTCAGAAACTGTTTGTTCTGGCAACCGGACTTGCCATTAAATCCGGGTCAGCATAGAAATATTGAATTTTACACCGCAGATGTTACCGGCGATTATATACTTGTGATCCGGGGAATAGCAGATGACGGATCCCTGATGGAATGGCAATT
>DAOUOU010000009.1 GCA_030626465.1 Bacteroidales bacterium | reverse complement strand
TAGATTGTGATTTCTAATGTCTGAGAGCAGGGGAGTGTCCCTGCTTTTCTATTTATCTTTAAGTTATAGCCGGTCAGGTTGTATTATTTGGCCGGTTAAATTTATCATCTGTATACACCGCACCAGATATACTCTCCTGATCACAACACAAATCATAAAATATCTTAATCCCACAATAAACAATTCGGTTTTTGTATTGTACTATTAGTAAATTTGTATATTGATTATTATTCATGATCAATCAAAACACATTGACAGCATTTTAATACAACTCTATTATTGATAGAATTTATAGATATTGCATGAAAAATTAACAGGAGGAATGATAATGACCGGTTTTCATAAATATGCCAGTAAAATGATGTTTTTTCTATTGCCCTTTTTCACGATTGTACTTGGCGCTCAGGACTCATTACTAAATATTCTTTCCGATGAACTGGAAAGAGAAGTGATAGAACTAAGCAAGCAAAAAGACCCTCCCTATTATATCGATTACCGGGTCGACGAAATAGAATCCTTCTCCATACGCAGCTCTTTTGGAAGCCTGGTTGAAAACAATTCCAGCAAAGGTCGCCTGCTTACTGCTACTGTAAGAGTTGGAGATTATGATTTTGATAACACGCATGAATTCACCGGTGAATTTTCAAATCCCTATCGTAATACACCTTACAGCTCACATTTGCCATTAGATGATGAACCGGATGCGATAAAACAAACGATCTGGAGAGCGACCGATCAGGCATATAAGAATGCCTTGAGTTCTTATACCGGACTTAAAAACAGAAAAACAGGTAAAGAGACTGGCTCTCAATTGGCTGATTTTTCTCCTGAAAAATCTAATTTCTATTATGAGCCTCCGCTGGCAGAAAATGAACTCGAGATAGATAAAAGCAGGTGGATCGAAAGATTAAAAAATTACACCTTGCTTTTCCAAAAAGATTCATTGATTTTTCATTGCGAGGCCTCCCTGCAATTTGTAATCAGCAGAAAGTATTTTGTTTCTTCCGAGAACAGTAAAATTGTACAAAACCTGACATATGCCCGATTGAATTTTATGGCAAGTATTAAGCACGAAAGTGGAAATATATACCCTTTGCACAAATCTTACACTACTTTCCGGCCATATGATCTGCCCGATCACGAATCTGTTTTATCAGATATTGATAGTTTGTACAACAAACTGCAACAGCTAAAAAATGCTCCATTAGCAGAACCTTATGCAGGCCCGGCCATATTATCTCCTGAAGCTTCAGGGGTATTTTTTCATGAAATATTTGGCCATCGTATTGAAGGACATCGACTGGAAAAGATCAGTGATGCCCAAACTTTTAAAGATAAAGTTAACACGAGAGTCCTGCCAAAAGATTTTAATGTTACCTCCGATCCAACCCTATTTAATTTCAAAGGGCAAGATCTGATTGGTGCTTATAAATATGACGATCAGGGAATTGAAGCCAGAAAGGTACATGTTGTTGAAAACGGCATTCTGAAACATTTTCTTATGTCTCGCAGACCTACTATGGAGTTCTCAAATTCATCAGGCCATGGAAGGGCTCAGGCAGGACATGCTCCTGTTTCGCGTCAGTCGAATTTGATCATTGAAAGCTCAAATGCCCTTAGCAATAACGATCTCAGAAAACAAATGATCAAAGAGTGTAAAAGGCAAAACAAGAAATATGGTTATTACTTCAAGAAAGTCATTGGCGGATTAACCGTTACAGACCGTTACCACACCAATATGTTCAATATTAAACCTGTGGAAGTATACCGTATCTATGTCGATGGCAGGCCTGATGAACTGGTATCAGGTGTTGAACTTATTGGTACACCGCTTACTATGTTTTCTAATATTGTTTCAGGCAGTAATGAACAAAAGGTCTTTACAGGTTTTTGCGGTGCGGAATCGGGACATGTTCCGGTTACTGCTATTTCTCCTGCTCTTTTTATCAGGAAAATTGAAACTCAAAAAACCCCCGAATTCAAAAGTAAGCTGCCTTTACTTCCCAGCCCTGATGCAGAAAAAAAGTAACGAATTAATTGTACATTATGAAGCTCAAACAAATAAAATATAAGCTTTCAATAAAGATCTTTTCCATTTTGATCTTTCTGCCATTATCTATTACAGGTTTCGGACAATCACAATCAGACAGCATTATTCTTCAGGCTATGAGAGATGAGTTGAATCGCAATATTAACTATCTGAATGATGAGAATTATGAAAAGCCTTTTTTTATAGCCTATACTGTTGCTGATGCTCAAAATACCGTTGTTAATGCTACGCTTGGAGCTATCAATACCTCGGAAACAAGATCCTTTAAAGACTGGCAGGTAAGAGTGATGGTGGGTGATTACGAAATCAATGACGAAAATTTTACATATGATCAGCCTCAGGAGGCAGTTTACAGAAGTAACATTGAAATGCCTGTCGAAAATGATTACGATGGCATCAGACGATCACTTTGGCTGACTACCAATAATGTGTATAACTCCGCTGCTCAAACTTATAAGACGAAAATGGATTTGATCGATCATAAGCAATTAAAAGAATCCGATCTTGAGATCCCTGATTTCAGTAAGGCCCCGGTAGTTAAAATGGATATTCCATCTCCAAAAATAGCTTTCGATAAACTGCAGATTGAAGAGATGGCAAGAAAGCTTTCATCCCTTTTTAAGAATTATCCGGAAATATTTTATTCCAATGTGACCTATAATATTTTCCAGTCGAATGTATATTTTATTAATAGCGAGGGGACTCAGGTGAAATTTCCCTATAACATTTCTTCTGTCACAATAATTGCCGGAACTCTGACTGAAGACAGCGAACGATTACACAGACGTATAGCCTATGTTGCCAACTCACCTGAAGAATTGCCTGATGTGCAAAATATATCAAGAGATATGATAACTATGTTGGATGATCTTCTTGTCTTAAAAAAAGCTGATCGTTTTGAAGATGATTATACCGGCCCGGTGCTGGTTCTTGGAGAAGCCGTCGCCAATACATTTGAGAATGTTTTGTTCTCGGGCTTTGATAAATTGATTGCTAACCGTGAATCACTTCAGAGTAGTAGTCAGATGAATGTTTATTACAGCAGAAGTGACAATAACCTGGAATCCAGAATTGATAAATTAATTCTTTCTAAAGACATTACCATAACTGCTGAACCAGATCTAGATGAATACAATGGCATAAAGTTACTGGGAAATTATACTGTAGATGCCGAAGGAGTTGTTCCCCCCGAAAGATTAGTACTTGTTGAAAACGGAATACTTAAAACTCTGCTCAACGGCAGAACTCCTTCACGAAACATCTCCGAATCGAACGGACACATGCGGTTTGAATATAATTTTGGCGGACTGGTAAAACAAGTTGGTCCGGGAGTTATTAAAATCACGAGTTCAAGCCCCGAATCGGTTGATGAGTTAAAGACAAAACTTATACAAAAAGCTAAAGAAGAAGGTCTGGATTATGGTATTATTGTCAAGTCGTTAGAAGTTGGAAGTTCGATAAAGCCGGTCAATATTTATCGTATCTCTACAGAGACAGGTGAAGAAGAGCTTGTGCGTGCAGCCAGAATTAAACCTCCTGTTCTTAGTACTTTGAAACGACATCAGGGAATATCAGGTAACTTACTCGTTCACAATACCATGTTATCAGGCAAAGCTAGAAGTAATCCTGCACTATACCTGACTGGTATGCCATCAAGTTTCATTGCACCGGATGCCTTATTGCTCGATGATATTGAGCTTGAATCTATGCGTAAGCCATTAACCAGTTTATTGCCTGTCATTGAAAATCCGGTTGGATTGGAAACAAATGATGGTTCAGTTCCATTAATTGATCAAAACAATTGACAAAATCCCGGGAGTAAGATACTATTCACAGGACAATCAACGTTCAGTGTAAGTACAAAATAAAAAAATATGATTGTAAACATATCTGCCGTTATTTTTGATTTCAACGGTACTCTATTTAACGATACCGAATTCCATAACCGGGCGTGGCTGGAATTTGCAGAAAAATATCAAAAATCCCTCTCCCCCCACGAACTGGAATATAATGTTCATGGGTTTACCAACACAGAGATTCTCGAATACCTTTTTAATAAAAGATTAACTGAAGAGGAAAGCAGTCGTTTTTCAGAGGAAAAGGAGACAATCTATCGAACTGCTTGCAGTAATAATCCCGGGAAATGTGTTCTGGCTTCAGGTGCAGAAGAGTATCTGAACAGGTTAAAAAGGTGGAACATCTCACGTACTATTGCCACCGCATCCTATTTGAAAAATGTTGAACTGTATTTTGATATGTTCCGCCTGGATCGCTGGTTCAGGATGGATCAAATTGTATATGATTCGGGCGATTATCGTGGCAAGCCTCATCCGGATATGTTTCTTGCAGCGGCCCAAAAAATAAATGCCCCTATAAGCCAGTGCCTGATTATTGAAGATTCTTTAGGAGGTGTTCAGGCAGCTCACAATGCAGGTGCCGCTCAAATAATTGCCATAAGCAATGATGACAATCCGGGTAAATTTTCTCAATTCGATTTTATTGATCAGATCATAACAGATTTCCGGCAGGTGGATATGGTGTTTGTTTAATTGATGAATCGATGAATCGATTAAATGAAGATTGGTTAAACTGTTTAACTGTTTAATCGTGTAACTGTGTAATTGATGAACTGATGAATCGATTAAATGAAGTTAGGTTATTAGGTTGTTGGATTATTGGGTTGCTTTGTCAGCCAAAGCTACTCTAGTAGCGACGGCTGGCTGGTTGCTACCGATTCCTATCCTGCATTAGCAGAAATTCTATTTCAGCAGCAAAATATTTGACCTTATTTTGATATAATAAAGACCAGAACCATGGAAACAAAACAACACATATGTCCTGTCTGGGTGGGATACCTTATGACCAGTCCATTGCGAAAACTGCAGCAAAACCCAAAAAAAATACTGGCTCCTTATATTAATCAGGGAATTAAAATTCTTGAAGTTGGCTCGGCAATGGGCTATTTCAGCATACCTATGGCAAAAATGACAGGGCAAAACGGCAAAGTATATTGCGTTGATGTACAGGAAAACATGTTAAAGAAACTGGATAAGCGGGCAAAACGAAAAGGAGTGAAAGAAATTATTGAATCGCGTTTGGCAAATCACAATTCATTAAATATAAAAGAACTAACCGGTGAAATTGATTTTACTTTACTAGCTTATGTTGTGCATGAAATACCTGATCAAAAGAAGCTCTTTACGGAAGTAGCCAAGGCCATGAAAAAGAATGCAATAGCACTGTATATTGAACCCAAAATGCATGTGAAAGAAAAAGTCTGGCTGGAGAGCTTGAGAATTGCCAGGGAAAATGGTTTTATTTTATGCAAATCTGTGAGCGTTCCAGGAAGCAGGGCTTTTGAGCTGGTTAAGAATGTTTAACTGTTGAATCGTTTAACTGTGTAATTGGTTAATTGTTGAATTGTGTAATTGATGAGTTGATGAACTGATTAATCGATTAAATGAAGTTGGGTTGTTAGGTTCGTTGTTGCTGGTTAAAACAATGAATCGACAATTGGCCCTTGGCGAACTCACTACGTTCGGTTGTGTAACTATGTAATCGTGTAATTGTTTAAGGGTCTGGAGTTTGAGAAATTGAACATTATATTTTAGTTACAAAATTCCTAATAATAAGCATCAAATAAGTTTCACTAATCAATTAGTAATCCCTGAAACACAAAAGGAGTAACTTCAACATTGGACATTGGGAGTCGGGCATTGGTTATTACTTGTTATTTGCCTTCGGCGAGCTCCCTCTGGTCGGTTGATTAAATGAAGTTTATTTAAAGACTTAAAGAATATAACAATATCTTCATTTAATTCAATTCACCAATTACTCAGTTCACCAATTAATTCGGCAAGCTCGCTCCGCTCGGTTGTGTTTTGTTTTATTATGTTCTATTCGTATGTAAGCATTTTACGTTTCGAGGAAAGTAAATACAGCGCATATTGCTGGTAGTAAAAACGTTTTTCTTATTGCTCTGAATACCCCCTATAATCTTTACCCGGCTGATAATGTTCGGACGGGCCCCTAAAAGTGGGATGGATTAAAGATTTTTAGATAATTTCTTCCCCCTTTGAGGGGGAAAAGAAAGGGGTGTGTCCTCGGACTTCCGACTTCCGACTTCCGGCTTCTGACTTCCGGCTTCTGACTTCCGGCTTCTGTCTTCCGGCTTCTGTCTTCCGACTTCTGTCTTCCGACTTCTGTCTTCCGACTTCTCATATCTTACACCCTCTTTATTAGCTTCTCTTTCTGAAATTATCTGGTATTTACCCATGCGGATCTATTATTTTTTCATAACTTATTGTTTATATGTGCCGTCTAATTGAGGAATGAAAAGAATATTTTTCAATAGAATTCTTAAGAACAGTTTGCTGAATTTTTTTCTTCCTGTTTTTTCTGTTTTTTCAGGACTGATGTTTTATGTTGCTGTAATCGAGTTGAACAGCATAAAGACAAAAAGTGAGATCATGCGAGAAAATCTTCTGAAAGAAAATCGCAACGTCATTAGAAATACCATGGATCAGGTTTACAGTGATATTTGCTTTTTGACAGAAATGCCCGAAATCAAAGAATTTTATTCAAATGAAGAATACCATACTCAAAAACTGCAGGGAATATTCAGTTCCTTTTCAAGAAACAAAGAGCTTTATCATCAGATCCGCTTAATAGATACCCTTGGATGGGAAAAAGTGAGGGTGGACTTAAGAGAAGGTTCTATAGTAGTATACAATAAGGGACAACTGCAAAACAAATCTAATCGTTATTATTACCATAAAATCAATCAGTTATTACCTGATAAATTTTATGTTTCCGCCTTCGATCTGAATATAGAACATGGAGTGATAGAAGAACCTTATGTCCCCGTACTGAGATTTGGCAGAAGTATTTCTGATTCAGTATCAAAGAGTCGGATCCTGTTTGTCGTGAATTTTCTTGGAGAAAAGATGCTCTCCGAGTTAAGGATGAATTCCGTTTCCGACTCATTAAGATGTTTGCTACTGAACCAGGATGGATATTATCTTATCGGTCCGGATGAAAATGAGGAATGGCGATTTTCATTTTCCGATTCTGCCAGTGGTCGTTTTGATTTATATTACCCTGAAGAGTGGGAGGCTATGATCGGAAAAAAAGCAAGCGGGCATTTGAAAACAAAAAACGGATATTTCTCATTCCTGAAAATCAATTTGTGCGATTATTTTCTTGAAAGAACTTCTCCTACACGCAACCTGATTCCCCATCCCTGCAGAGAATGGATGCTTGTGAGTTACCTTGGTAAAAATGAAATTACAAAAACCATTATCAAGCCTATTCTTACAAAATATCTTTTGTTCTCTCTTATTGGGGCTTTGGTGCTTATTGTTTTCCTGATTTTTTATTCCAATATACGCGTCGAACAACTGAAAGAAAGAGAAGAAAGAAAATTGCAATACCAATTCATGAATTCATTGATTGAAACCATTCCAAATCCGATATTCTATTTCGATCATATAAGGAATGCATTTGACTGTAATGAAGCATTTGAACACTTAACCGGGGAAAAAAGAAGTGAAATCAAGGATCTGAAAATTGAAAAATTATTTGATAAATCTGCTTTATCTAAAAAACAGAAAAAACCCCACTCAAATACTGTAAAAATCTCTGAAATGCGTTTGAAGTATCCTGATGGATCAATCCACAACCTCCTTTATTACAAAGCAAATATAATTTCACAGGCGCGAAGGATTGGATTGGTAGGTGTTTTTACCGATATTACTGAAATTCGGAATACTGAAACAGCTTTAAGAGAATCTGAAAACAAACTTCGCCTGGCTAATAGTACAAAAGACCGGTTTCTTTCATTGATCGGTCATGATCTAAAAAATCCTTTTCATGCCATCATGGGTCTTTCTCATCTCCTGAAAACCAACTATGATGAAATTAGTGATGAGGACAGAAAGAACATCGCTGAAAATATTTATGCCTCAACTGAAAATACATTCCAGTTGTTAATAAATTTACTCGACTGGGCCAGGTTGCAGGAAGGAAAAATAAAGGTGAAAACCGAAGATCTTGAACTTGAAAAAATAGCAAGGGAAAGTATTGATCTGGTACGTCCCAGAATTAAAGAAAAAAATCTTCGTGTAACGCATAATATAGAATTTGACTTACGGGTACGCGGCGATAAAAATATGGTACGTACTATATTCAGAAACCTGATCGGTAATGCTGTTAAATTCACTGAAGATGGAGGTAAAATTCATGTTTCAGCAAAAAGGATGCTGAAATATGTTGAAATAAACATTGCTGATACAGGAATCGGGATTAATGAAGAAGACCTCAAATATCTTTTCCGGCTGGATAAAAAAGGAACTATCGGCAGTGTGGAAGGACAACAGGGAACAGGTCTTGGATTGATCCTCTGTAAAGAATTTGTGGAGATGAATCAGGGCAGGATATGGGCTGAAAGTGAGGTTGGCCGGGGATCTGTCTTTTATTTTGCTCTACCGGCAATAGATTAATGGAAGTCCTGTAAAAATATAGAGTATAGAGCATCCTGTCTTTTTTTATCTTTGTCAGGCAATGATGTTATCAACCCTACTTGACTATTCAATGAATCCAAATCTGTCAGAGCTTTCCGTTTTAAGAATCTTCTCATGGCCTTTGTTATTTGCCCTGGCACTCTCCTGTTCCAGGAATGAGAATAGTATTGATACCAACGAGAGAATTAAATTACAGGATACCTGTAATAAGAATAGTAATCATAGCTATGAGTTGTATATACCCTCCAATGCAAAAGATTGCTCTCAGTTGCCTCTTTTGGTAATCCTCGACCCACACGGTCATGGTAAATCGGCTATTGAAAATTTTATTCCTGCTGCCGAAAGATACAAATGTATGCTGGTTGCTTCAAACCTGGTAAAAAATAACTCCCCTGATTACCAAACTGAAATTGATATTTTGATAAAGGATGTGCGTATTAAATATCCTTCAAATAATATTGTCTATATCGCTGGATTTTCAGGAGGGGCACGCATGGCTCTTTCTTTTGCTCAATACCATGATGTTGATGGTATTATTGCCTGTGGTGCTCTTGTTTCTGCCAATCAGATTGAATCAATAAACACCACTGTTTTTGCACTAACCGGTATGCAGGATTTCAATTTTATTGAAACAGCCCAATATTTTTTCAGGTCTGAGAATACTCCTGAAAATTTGAGAATCGAATTAACAGATGAAATGCATGAATGGCCTTCTGAGCATGAACTTAGCAACTCAATTGCTTACCTGATATTGGCAGAAAATACCAAGAAAATAAAATGCCTTGATATCGGAAAAACAAGAGAACAATTTGGAGACTCTCAAAAAAGCCGGATCGATACACTGAAGAAAGCAGGAAATTACCTGAGCGCATCACTTATAGCACAAAATATGATTCATCTGAATGATGGTGAAAGTGCAAATCAATTTCAGTCTATTCGTAACTCTCTGGTATATAGCGAGGAATTGAACGACGAACTTGGCCGGTTGAGAGAGAGTATACGTTTTGAACTTACAGTACGAGATACCTATTTAAAGGCTTTACTCTCGGAAGATTATGCCTGGTGGATAAATGAAATCTCTTCTCTGAACAAGAAGATCAGGCAGGATACTGATCATTACAGAAATCTTGCCTATAAAAGAATAAAAGCTTTTCTTGGTATTATGTGCTATACGTTAACAAATAAGGCGCTTCAGTCAGGTGATACAAAAAGCACTGGCAGACTATTGTCGGTTTATGCCCTTGTTGAACCGGATAATCCGGATATGTTCTTTTTCTATGCAGTCTATTCAAAGCAAACCGGAAGAACAGAAGAAGTAAAAATATTCTTGCAGAAAGCCATCGATGCAGGCTTTTCTGATCAGCTATTACTTGAGAAAATTTCTACATTCAATTAACAACAGTTGCCTAGTTGTGAAGGAGGACATGTTATGATTGATATATATTGAATTGTTCCCATAGGTCTTTCTATATCAATATTTCCACTTATTTGCCAGGACAACCAAAGATAACATAACAGGTACTTCAACAAAGGATTGCAAAAAAACCATGTGTCATCCGGCTATGACAGCTATTGCCAGTGCATAAGATTAATATCTTCATAGTCTATCTTAATGAATGGAATATTAATTTTTATCTGCTGATCATTTAGTATTTTAAACACTTATCATAAAAAATTCCAAATAAACCGTATTAAGAAATTACTTAGCCCAATCTTCTTAAAACTGATATCGCCCGTTCGGCATCCTTATAAGGGACAAAAATATGATCGTGGTAATATGCAGCAACTGCATTGCAACTGATGCCTTCTTTTGTTAATGCATCAGATGCCTTTGCAGTCAAACCAACCGCCTCAAGTGAGGAATGTACTGTTAAGGTAATCCAGGCAGCTACAAACGAATAAGAAAATCCCAGTTCATCGGCCCTCTCTTTTTCAAGAACTATTGTAGTGCCTTCCTTTTCCTTAAATTGATAAAGAACCTGAGATAAGGGGATCTTATCCAAGTCGTTTTCAGTGATAAATACATAATGCCCTTTATTCAGCTTCGGCGCTACATTTTTTATCAGTGCATGAAATTTTTTTTCATTTCCCATATTCTAAACAGTTTGCGGTAAAACTACGTTAAAAGTTTTTGATGCTATGGTGTTGCCTGAATAATACACGTGTATTTCCCATATTCCAACCTTATCTTCAACAGGAAGCCAGATACAGTCACTAATATAAAATTTATGATTGTTGGAATGCATATAATATTCTCCTGTAAAATCAGGTTGCAAATAACCATCTGCATTACTAAATCCAGGATGTTTTATGCGGTATTCCAGCTACAACCCTTTGCTTTCTTTGATCCGTAATATCATTTCAAACTCATTCCCTTCAACAGCTTCTATGGTATTTGTGAATTCGAGGATCATTGGTAATTTTTTACTTCCCTGTTTCCATTTCGAATAGCGGCCATAACTTTCTATTCTAATATCAGGATTCTTTCTCCTTGTCATATTGATTTTTCTTCGGACAGCTATAATTTAAGTTCATACAATATTAGCGTATTTTAGCAATCTTAATTTCAACAAGATGAAAAGCAATTCTTCTATACGGAAAGGTGTTATTTTTGCCTCCTTTACGGCATTATTGTGGGGTTTTCTTGCTATTGTACTCAAGGTGTCTCTTACAAATCTTTCTCCAATTGAAGTTACTTGGAGCCGTTTTATTATTGCCTTTGTAATTCTCAGCATTTATCTTGCAGTCAGAAGACCAGCATCGTTAAAAATACTTGCTCGCCCTCCCTTAATTTCAGTTTTAGCAGCACTATGTCTTGGATTTAATTATCTCGGATTTATTTCAGGTATCAATTTAACTACACCTGGTATCGCACAGATTTTTATTCAAACCGGCCCTGTTCTACTGGCATTATCAGGATTCGTTTTTTTCAACGAAAAAGCCTCAGTTCGTCAGATTATCGGACTGTTTCTTGTTTTTGCGGGTTTGGCAGTTTTTTATCGT
Source organism: Bacteroidales bacterium (assembly GCA_030626465.1). GTDB lineage: Bacteria > Bacteroidota > Bacteroidia > Bacteroidales > UBA10428 > UBA10428. The sequence goes on along the minus strand of DAOUOU010000009.1, from coordinate 13,444 downwards.
GATCAAATACTTGTGCTTGCTGATAATGTAACCAGGTACCAGAAAGGAGTAATTTGGATCATTTTTGGTGCAGTAATGTGGGCAACTTACGCTGTTTTCCAAAAAAAACTGGTTAAAACGCATCACCCACTCGAATTAAATCTGGTTCTTTTTGGTCTTCCGGCCATCGGATATTTTCCGTTTGTAGATTTTCAGGAATTTGGATTAGCTACAGGTCTGGAATGGGGTCTGTTACTCTTTCTGGGTTGTAATACCCTGTTTGCATACGGGTCTTTAGCTTATGCATTTAAATATCTGGAAGCCAATAAGATAAGTGTAATCATTACCTTTAATCCTATCATTACGATATCGGTAATGAGTATTCTTACTATTCTTGAAGTTGAATGGATAGTTCACGAAAAATTCACTTTGGTTTCACTTGCCGGCGCATTGCTGGTAATTTCAGGAGCCGTATTAACCGTACTAAGAAAGAAAAAAAACAATCAAAAATAATTTCATTCTATATGATTTGACCTAGTTTTATGATTCTTTTTCAAAATTTATGAAACAGTTATTCCGTGATATATGGGATGCCATTCGCGGTTATGAGTATGATCTCACAAAAATAAAGCTGGGAAAAGCCATTTTGTTGCTCTCTATTCCCATGGTTGTGGAAATGCTGATGGAATCGTTTTTTGCTATTCTGGATATTTATTTTGTTTCCAGACTTGGTGATGAAGCTATATCCGTAGTTGGACTTACCGAATCCTTGATGACCATAGTCTATGCCATTGGAATTGGTCTGGCCATGGCTACTACCGGCATTGTTGCCCGGCGTATAGGAGAAAAAAGAGACAGAGATGCTTCCATCGCCGCTTCCCAGGCAATTCTTTTAGGTATACTTATCTCTGCATTTATTGCCATACCGGGAATTATCTTTGCAAAGAAAATTCTGGGCATGATGAATGCCGAGCAAAAAGTTATTGACATCGGATTTTCTTTTACACAGATTATGCTTGGAGGTAACTTTGTAATTATGCTCTTGTTCATCAACAATGCAATATTCAGAAGTGCAGGAGCCCCTGCGCTTTCCATGAGAGTATTGTTGGTAGCCAATGCAATAAATATTGTGCTTGATCCCTGTCTGATTTTCGGTATTGGCCCATTTCCTCAACTGGGAGTTACAGGTGCTGCTGTTGCAACGAATATAGGTCGTGGAATTGGTGTGCTCTACCAATTTTATCTTCTCTTTAAACATAAATCAAGAATAGATCTGAGACTTTCAGATTTTATCCTGCACTTAAAGGTAATGTGGAAAGTCTTATATCTTTCCGGAGGTGGAATTTTACAGTATCTTATTGCTACTTCAAGCTGGGTAATTCTTTATCGTATTCTTGCCGATTACAAAAGTGAAGTGATTGCAGGTTATACCATAGCTATTCGCGTTTTTGTATTCTTCCTGCTGCCTGCATGGGGTTTCAGCAATGCAGCATCAACCCTTGTCGGACAAAATCTGGGAGCTAAAGATCCCGGACGGGCAGAACGAGCGGTATGGTATACTTCGATTGTCAACAGCGCTTATATGTTAATTGCCATGTTGGGGTTTGTGATCTTCCCTCAATATTTTATCAAACTATTTTCTGATGGAGGTAAATCGTATGAGGTAGGGGTAGCCTGCCTGCAAATCATGGGTTATGGTATGGTTTTTTATGGATTTGGAATGATCATTGCCCAGGCATTCAATGGTGCAGGTGACACTTATACACCTACAGTTTTGAATTTCATTTGTTTCTGGTTAATTGAGATCCCTCTGGCCTATTATTTGGCTAAAAATTCAGGCATGAAAGAGAATGGCGTATTTTATTCTATACTTATTTCTGAAACTATTCTGGCTATTTTGGGTATTTTGGTGTTTTTGAGAGGAAAATGGAAATTAAGAACTGTATGATTGATTATTCCCCGGAATTTTCTATCTTTTCGGAAAGTTGATTAACAATGGAACTATTAAACAGTGAACTTTTTAGTTACCTGATTCTTCCAATACTCATAATACTGGCCCGAATTGTAGATGTATCTCTCGGTACACTGAAGATTATTTTTATTGCAAAAGGATACAAGTTTCTGGCTCCCATTCTTGGCTTTTTTGAAGTACTCGTTTGGCTGCTTGCCATAACAAGAATTTTTCAAAACCTTGACAATTGGGTTTGCTATGTGGCTTATGCTTTTGGTTTTGCACTGGGAAGTTACATAGGCATGAAGATTGAAGAAAAACTTGCTCTTGGAGTACAACTGATCAGGATCATTACAAGAAAAGATGCATCAGCACTTACACGGGTTTTGCGTGAAGGGGGCTATGGTGTGACATCCATTCAGGCAGAAGGTAGTACAGGAAAAGTAGGAATTTTGTATTCCATTGTAAACCGAAAGAACATTCAGGATGTAGTGAAGGTAATTCAAAAGCATAATCCCAATGCTTTCTATACCATTGAAGATATACGATTTGTCAGTCGCCAAATAAAAGATGATATAAATAGCCCCTGTGAGTAAAATTAAATCTCAGTGAAGATCCCATTTAAAAAATATCTGTATTTAATTGCTCTTCTAACTGCCCCGACTTTGGTTACAGCACAGTTTTATAATACCGGACAGGCGCCTGCTTCTGTCATATGGATGCAAATTAAAACAGACAATTTTCAGATCATTTATCCCTCCGGATTTTATAATGAAGCAAACAGGGCTGCGAATCTATTGGAACATATGTACAAATATGGTTCTGAAGATTATTCGAAGAAACCAAAAAAGATATCTGTTATTCTGTACAATCAATCCGTACGTTCGAATGGTTATGTTGTTTGGGCACCCAAAAGATCCGAATGGGTTACTACTCCCTTGCAAGATACTTATGTACAGGACTGGCTGGAACAACTGGCCCTTCATGAATACCGTCATGTTGTACAGATAAGTAACCTTGAACAGGGTTTTACAAAAATATTAAAGATTGTTTTTGGTGAAATGGCAACAGGAGCTGTAACCGGTTACCTGCCTTTATGGTTTCTTGAGGGTGATGCTGTTATGAATGAAACTGCACTTTCTTCTACAGGTCGGGGCAGAGCTCCGGATTTTACTTTTGAATTGAGAGCAATTGAGCTTGAAAAAGAAAAAAGATACTCATACGATCAATCTTACCTTGGGAGTTACAAATATTTTGTGCCAAATTATTATAAATATGGTTATCAAATGGTTAGTTATGCTAAATTAAAGTATGACAATACTATTTGGGGCAAAACCATCGATAAGGTTGGACGAAGACCGTATCTTGGTGCACCCTTTTATTTTGGTTTGAAAAAAAATGGAGCAAAATCGAAAGTAAACCTTTACAATGAAACATTTGACTCTCTCAGGTTATTGTGGAAGACAGAAACGGCCAATTTAACTCTTACGGTCCCGGAACATTTCAACATCCCGAAAACGAAACATTACACCAGCTATAACTATGTACAATCAACACCCTATGGGGCATTTGCAGTAAAAACAACAATTGATGATCTCACAAGATTTGTGTTTTTAAAAGATTCAACAGTTGAAATTATCCATACTCCGGGAAGATACTCAAATACTCCTGTAAGTGCAGGTAAAAAATATGTTGTATGGGAAGAATATCTGCCTGATGCCAGATGGCAGCAAAGAAACTATTCGGTAATCAAGCTTCTGGAATTGGCTACCGGCAATGAAAAACAACTCACACAAAAAAGCAGGTACTTCACTCCTTCTCTTTCCCCTTCAGATGATAAAATTGCCTGTATCAGGATCGACGAACAAAACCAGTATTCAATCATCATCCTGGACAGTTTCAATGGCGAAACACTGGATGAAATAGTTATCCCACCGGGAATGCAGGTTTTTCATCCTGTTTGGTTGAATGAAGAAACTCTGGTCTTTATATCAATGACTGACAACAGCAAACAAATTGAAAAACTTTCAATCAATTCCAGGAAAAGAGAAGTTTTGTTTCGATCGGGTTTAAACAATATAAGTTACTTACATGCCCGTAACAGTATCATTTATTTCTCCTTCGATCTTGAAATGTCAAGGAATATTTATGCCCTTGATTTGAGTTCAAACAGGGTGTTTAAAATTACCTCATCAAACTATGGAGCAGATTATCCATTCGTTCAGGATAATCATGTAATGTATTATTCCGATTACACTTTGAATGGCTATGTGCCGGCAAAAATTGATCTGAGTTCTTCAAAATGGGAAGACATAAGCAAAATTGAGAAATACAAATACGTCTGGGCCGATAGTTTATCGCTACAAGCCGGCACAAATATTCAAAAGGATGCCTATCCTGCAATTGAATATGATTCTCTTAATTACAATCGCTATATCAATAGTTTCTATCTGCACAGCTGGACACCTTTTTATTTAAATATTGAGGATTTCTTCTCAATGAATCCGGAAATAATTCCAGGATTTACACTACTATCTCAGAATAAATTGAGTACAGTTACTTCAAGTTTAAGTTACTATTATAAGAATCAAAATCATCATCTTGAGCCAAAAATAACAATTGAAGGTTTGTATCCTGTTTTTGAAATAAGTGCCTTGTTCACGAATCAACCTGGATTTCTTAATCAGGATGAAGATATACAACCTCCGGATGAACTTTTAAATTACAGTACTTTTAGTCTTAGGTGTTATCTCCCGCTAAACTTAACGCGTAATAAATACAAGCGTTATTTGCAACCAGGGATCAGGTATAGTTATTCAAATGCATATTACTATTCAAACAGCATATATAAACTTGGCTACAATTATCTGGATATAAGCGTATATTTAAGTAATTTGCTTAAAAGATCTTCAAGGGATCTGTATTCGCGTTTTGGTCAGAGTCTGTATCTTGAAATTAGTCAATCGTTAAAGGATGCTGAGTCTTTCACCCCAACCCAATTGGGAGTTTTCAATTTATATTTACCAGGATTTTTCAGGCATCATTCAACAAGAATCTACTTAGCCGGTGAAACAAAGGATATCAAACAATTTACACCTAATAATGGCATATCATTGCCTCGGGGATATTCATCCCGCCAGATATACTTGAATTTAATCCGTGGAAATATTGAATATACATTCCCTGTTTTTTATCCCGACTGGAGTATTGGACCTTTTGCATATATTAAACGATTTCATGCAAGCTTTTTCTATGATGCAGCAAAAGTAAAATACCTTCAAAACGAAAATTCTACTGCTCTAATTTCAACTGGTATTACCCTTGCTTCAGAAATGCATTTTATCAGATTTTTTGTTCCATTTACGCCAAAACTTACGATTGCTTATCTTCCCCATGATAAGGATATAGAAATAAGCTTTGGAATGAGCATAAACGCATCCTTTTTCTAAATTCATCCCTATCCCCAATTTTTTCAAAGATTATTCATATTATCATTGATAATCCACAAGGTATTTTGTAATTTAGGTATAGTCTTTTTTTTACTTATGAATCAACAAGGAATCTTCCATTGGTATTTACATTTATTCACCAACAGTAATACTATTTTAAGATTAGATGGAACAGAAGGAAGTAATTGAAACCATTGGCAGTATTACAAAAATGGAAAACCTGTGTGCGCTTGAGCAGGATATAGTTGAGAATTCTCTGGTGCTTAAAACTGTTGATCCATTCCCCGGCTATAAAACAATTAACAAAAATATTAGCATAAGTGACAAGCCAGGGTCTATCTTTATCACTCTTCGCTATCGGTATGCCCCGGAAAAAATCAATCGAATTAACAAAGATTTAGGGGTAAGCAGAATAGTAGAATGTTATCCATCCTTCGGCGAAATTATCACTCGTGATTCCATTCTTCCTTGCATCAGAATCAAGGGCATTGGAAGCTATCGCATGATCCAGGTAATTCAGAATTTCTTTAAAAACAATGACTTGCAATTAATGGCGTTTAGGAAATTTGAAGGAACTGCGCGTATTAAGATTTTTAAAACATTCAAATTGAACGAGATAGGAGAAGGACTTTACAGGGATCTGAACGAAGAGGAAAAAATTTATATCCGTATCCCCCATGCTATCAACTGGAAACGCTTCGATTACATCTCTAAAAAAATCAAATTCAATTTAAAAAATCGAAATTTCGATGGTGCTTTAGGCCTTATCTACAGGTTTTGTGGCCCTGAAGATGTCATAAGAATTTATGATCAGGATAAATCCTTGCAACGTGCTCTCCAACTAAAGAAATTATTTATAAAAGAAATAAGGAGAGATATGCTTATTTCTGCTCATCATGAGATGCCTGAGTAGGAATTTCTGATGATCTTACGATCTTATATAGTTTGTCCGATCGACGCACTGTTTGTTCAAGGGGGATAGAGAACCGTTCCCCTTTTTTTGTGATCTTTACCTTCTTAAGATCAACACGGATTTCTTCGATCTTTGATTGGATAACGCCTGTAGTAGGCCCTGTTATCAATATTTCATCTTCTATTTTCAGATCTGAGGCTTCGCATAAAAATTCCGCTACCTTTTTTTGCGAGAAATAATTCATTCCTTTCCCAACATATACTTTCCGCTTTGTAGCTTTAGAACCATATACATGACTCCATTCACCCATTCTTTGCCCAAGGTAATAGCCATCCCAAAAACCACGATTGAATACAGTTTTCAGTTGCTCCATCCAGATTTGTATTTTTCTTTCTCCATAACTTCCGTCGAAACAACTGTCTACTGCTTCACGATAACACTTCACTACCGTATATGCATATTCCGGTGGTCGCGCTCTTCCTTCTATTTTTAGAACAGTTACTCCTGCATCCAATATTTTATTTAAAAAGTGAATGGTGCATAAGTCCTTTGGTGACATGATATATTCATTTTCTATATCAAGTTCTCTTCCCGATTCTTTCTCTGTTACTGTATATCCTTTACGGCAATTTTGAAAACAAGCACCTCTGTTTGCCGAATAATTGTACTCGTGCAGACTAAGGTAACATTTGCCTGAAATTGACATACACAACGCACCATGAATAAACATTTCGATTTTCACCTTTTCTCCTCCCGGCCCCTTAATGTTTTCTTTGTCAACAATATTGTTTATTTCCTTGATCTGATCAATATTCAACTCTCTTGCCAAAACAATTACATCGGCAAAATTTGAGTAGAATTTGAATGATTCAATATTGCTGATATTTACCTGGGTCGAAATATGTACTTCCACTCCTTTTGTCCTGGCATAGTTTATTACAGCATGATCACTGGCAATTATTGCAGTAACTTTTTTCTCTTTAGCCAGGTCTACAAGTTGGTATATTTTCTCAAGTTCGTTATTATAAATTACAATATTAAGAGTAAGGTAGGTTTTTACATGGTACTTGTTACATATCTTTATGATCTTATCCAGATCCTCTTCAGTAAAATTATCTGAAGAACGAGCACGCATATTCATCCTGTTCAATCCAAAATAGACCGAATTTGCTCCTGCCTGAATAGCAGCCATCAGAGATTCGTACGATCCGGCAGGGGCCATTATTTCTATATCTTGTTTTCTTATATGGAGTATATTACACATTACTTAAAAAAACTTTTAAGGGATTTAAAATAGATCTGCTTCCAGCCCCTCGCTATTTCCTCAAAAACCTCATCAGGTACATTTACATGCAACAATTCTACAATAGTATTATTTCTCTCTGCTTTTAGTCGAAGTGTGACAACAGATTCTTTTTCCTCTCCTTCAAAATACCATTGTTGTCGAATCAATTCATTTTCTCTGAAATCCAGGTTCTTACCTACAATGTCTCCTTCAAAAAGGGAGAATTCACTTCCATTTTCAGTCGACATAACTGCCGGGAAACCAGTCCATAACTCAATAGTAAAAGGATTGGTAAGTGCAATATATACTTCTTCTGTTGTCGCAGGTATGTGATGCTTTTGCTTAATATTCTTCACAGCAAATTCATTTTGTTGTCAATATCATTTGTCTTTTTCATCCATTTTCTTGTGCCAAACCATTGGCAAGATGCTCCTGCAATCATTGAAGCACGTTGAAGAGAATTAGTAAAATTATGTCCATTTGCATAATAAAAACAAAATGCTCCACGAAAAATATCACCTGCACCCAACATGATCCACCCGTAGAAAAAAGGAAATCTGGCCGGATCAAATGGAAATTTTGCTGGAAAGTTTAGCCTTTTTATCTTCTCCCTCATCCTATATATTAAACACTAAAGTAACAGGACAATGATCTGAATGTTGAACATTGTTCAGAATTTCGGCATTAGCAATATTATTTTTCAGAGAATCAGTAACTATATGATAATCTATCCGCCATCCCAGATTTTTCTCACGCGAATTTGCCTTGTAACTCCACCAGCTATATTGTTCCGGTTCTGAACTGAACATTCTGAATGTATCTACCAAACCATCAGCAATAAAATCATCGAACCAGGCTCGCTCTTCAGGCAAAAAGCCTGAGGATTTTTTATGCCTTTCAGGATGATTAATGTCAATAGGTTTATGACAAATATTATAGTCACCGCAAATTATTAGCTTGTTCCGTTCCTTTTGCAGGTTCCGGATAAATTTACGGAAGTCAGTAAGGAACTCCATTTTAAAATCCTGACGTATCCCTCCTGTAGTTCCACTGGGAATGTAAACATTGAGCAGTGTGAAATCAGGATAATCGGTTCTAAGTACTCTGCCTTCCATATCATATTTATCCTTCCCCATACCTGGAACAACTTGTTCAGGAATTTCTTTGCTAAGAGTCATCACTCCGCTATATCCTTTCTTTTCAGCCGAATGTATATAGCAATGATAACCCAGATATTCAAAAAGTGGAATTTCAATTTGTGTCGGACTGGCTTTAGTCTCCTGTATGCAGATTATATCAGGAGAATTAGCCTTTAACCATTTGACAAATCCCTTGTTTATAGCAGCACGTATGCCATTGACATTGTAAGAAAGTATGGCCCTCTTCATATTGGATAAGCTCTATTGATAAGTTGATTTATGATGGGGTAAAAATACGATTATTGAATTACATTAGCCTCGAATTAGAATTTTTCACAAGTGAAAAAAGGACTTGTAATAAAATCAACAGGTAGCTGGCACAATGTTCTTGACGGGAATAATATTGTCAGATGCAGGATTAAAGGCAAATTCAGAATTAAAGGACTGAAAACTACAAATCCCGTAACCGTAGGTGACAGAGTTGAGTATGAACTGCTTGATGATAACACCGGTATCATACTGAAAATCGATGAACGCAAAAATTACATTATTCGCCGTGCCACGCGTTTTCATAAAGAAGCTCAGCTTCTGGCGGCTAATATTGACCTGGCTCTTTTAATGGTGTCTTTGAGATCTCCGAAAACTCCCAAAGAATTTATTGACCGGTTTCTAGTTACTTCCGAAGCTTATTTTGTTGAAAGTGTTATTTTAATTAATAAAATCGATCTTTTAAAAAAAAGAGATCAAAGACTTCTTGATGATTTCATTCATACCTATACGCTTGCTGGTTATCATTGCATACAACTTTCGGTAAAAGATAATACAAATGTTGACCAGGTTCACAAGCTCATGCAAAACAAAATAAATCTTATTGCAGGAAACTCAGGAGTTGGAAAAACTGCACTCATTAATTCAATAGCACCCTCCTTGAATTTAAAAACTGAGGAAATCTCTCGTTATCATCAATCGGGTAAACATACTACCACGTTTTCTGAGATTTTTACATTAGATAATAATACATATGTGATTGATTCTCCAGGTATTAAAGCATTTGGATTGATAGATTTGAATAAGTCTGAAATTGGCCTTTATTTTCCGGAAATATTCAAGCATTCAAAAAACTGTAAGTTTTACAATTGTACGCATATTCATGAACCGGGGTGTGCAATAATGTATGGGGTTGAAGAAGGAATTATCGGAAAATCGCGTTATCAGAGTTATCTGAACATCATGAATGATGATGATTCAAAATACCGGTAAAATATCCAAGGTGGCATGGAATTTTTTTTAACCGTCCATTTTGATGTTTTACTCAATAGTAAGTTATTAACATGAAAAGCATGTTTATTTTTTTATTAGAAACACATTTGTTCTAATTTTATCACCTCACTAATGTTTTATCTGCACGTTATATTTTGTGCTTTATGAGAAAATCCATTCTTATATTTATTGTAACAGGTGTTATTCTTGTAGCGATTAACATTTTTGTATTTAATGATCTATACAAAAAACAAGTCTCCTACCAGAAAAATATCCTTTTCAATCAGGCAGAACTATGCAGCCATACTATCGAAAATGAATTGATGCGTTTTGAAAGTGACTTGAATTATATACTTTTTTCTGATGATATATCAGAGCTTTTTTATGAAAATGCCGAAAACTCAAACTCCCTTCGTAAGCTGGAGCTTTTCTATTCTTCATATGCCAATCTCATTAAAAATATAGATATCTACGACAATAATAAAAACGTCTTCAACCTTTTTAAAGACAAAAAATTCATTACTGACAGGTATATTGCACAAAGACAAAGGAAACTGGTCGATAAAGAGGCAGTTAAAGTCCGCAATAATGAATACCAATATTATATACCTGTGTTTAAAGACAATCAGATATATGGCAATATTGTTATTTCAATTAACCTCGCAGATTACATCCTCACAGAACTTAACAAGTTTCATGTTTCAGATATTTGCTACCAATGGGTTATTCATCCTGAATCAAAGGACTATACTACAAATTTCCCCGGAAAGATTGTTTCAATTGAAAACTTAGATGGAATTGTGGAAAATCTGATCGATGATTTTGAGGGACTGGAAAAACATACAATGACTATCGATTCTGCCACAATTAGAATTATCACAGCTTATAAACCTCTTTATTTACTCGACCATAAATTTGGCCTTGCTTTCAGTTTCAATAATGATTTTTTTATTAAAACGGTGTTTTCAGGAATTATCCTAATAGCAGCAATCAGTTTAATATCTTTTTTACTCGCCATCTTTTTTCTGTTGAGACTGGTTCGTAGTAATGAAAGAAAAAAGGAATCAACAACCCAGGAAAAAGAGCGCTTAAATGAAATTTTACAAAACCTCCCAATTGGTGTTATAGTATTTGACGATACGGATAAGATTCATTACCTGAATCAGGTTGCTAAAGATATGTTTCTTATTAAAGATGGTGAAGAACAGGAAGGAAATGCCCTGGTTGATAAATATTTGATGTCAGGCCGTAAATTGAAGAACAAAACCAAATCATCGGCTTACGATACAAATCAATTCATATTGTATCAAAAAGAAGGTAACGAAGTTGTGCTTTACAGAAAAGAAAATCCATATTTCATTGATGATAAAGAGTATACTCTAAGTACATTCATCGATATTACTTCACTGGAAAAGGCAAGAAAATACGAGGCTGCATCCAATACTGCCAAATCGGAGTTCCTTGCTAAAATGAGCCATGAAATTCGTACGCCAATGAATGGCATAATCGGAATGACTGATGCACTTGATCAGAAAAGCCTGACAAAGGATCAGAAAGAGTATGTCGAAATCGTTAAACACTCAGCTGATCTTCTTCTTAATATTATTGATGATATTCTGGATTATTCGAAAATTGAAGCTGGTAAAATGCAACTTGAAGAAATTCCATTCAGGGTAAGCGAAGAAGTAAAACTTTCTCTCGACCTGTTCAGGGCAATTATTGAAGAGAAAGGAATTAAGCTGGCAGTTGATATTCAACCCAATGTACCGGATGATGTTATTGGTGATCCTTTCAGATTGCGTCAGGTCCTTTCCAATCTTATCAGCAATGCTGTTAAATTTACTCATGAGGGTGAAATAAGACTTACAGTAAAACTTGATGAAAAATACAATGGGAATCTTACTTTGATTTTTGAAGTTGCAGATACGGGTGTGGGTATTCCCAAGGAACAATTGGATAGTATCTTTAATTCATTTACCCAGGCAGAACATGGTACATCACGCAAATACGGAGGTTCCGGTCTTGGGACAACCATATCCAAACAACTGGTAAATCTTATGAATGGAGAAATATGGGTTGATAGTCCATCCGGGATTTCCAAAAACAAAAAGTTGCCTGGTTCAAAATTTAGTTTTTCTATTGAAGTGTTTTCAAATGAAGCATTGGAGAAAGATCTTGATTTCAGTGATATTAATTCTTTTAATCAGGTCAAAGCATTTGTTATCGCTCAAAATCTTCCAGCCAAAAAGAGAATTCTCGGCTTTTTAAATCATTTGGAAATACATATTGATATTGTTAAGATCAATGAAGAAAAAGATATTATAGATGATATCAAGGAACAACTTCTTGGTAAAAAAGATCATCATCTTTTGATTATTATGGATGAACCCAATCTCGATGGCCTTTGGATAGCTCATCAATTATCACAAAATAATATTGCTGATAAATTCAGGATTATAATGATTAGTTCTAAGCACAAACAAGAGAATTATATTCAAACAAAAGTATCTAAAGTAGACTATTACCTCACACAGCCATTTGATCAAAATATTTTAAAAGAATATTTATTTCGCTGGTTTTCAGGGATTATAAAGAGCGACCAGGAAAAGAATATGGTGCTTCAGAAAGATTTGAATATTCTTGTTGCAGAAGACAATCTTATTAATCAGAAAGTAGCCGAAACGATTTTTCAAAATCTTGGATACAAAATCGATATTGCTATTGACGGCAAGGAAGTTGTCGAAATGGTAAAGAAAAAATCATACGATATTATATTTATGGACTTGCAAATGCCAGAAAAAGATGGTGTTGATGCCACTGTAGAAATAAGGGGTCTCGGGTTTCAAATGCCAATTATAGCCATGACAGCAACCGCTTCCAAAATTGGCAAAGACAGCGCAATTACTTCAGGAATGAACGACTATATCACAAAACCGGTAAAAGTGAATGCCGTGCGTACAGTTCTTGAAAAATGGTTCGCCTAACAATTATTTATCTCTCCTGACTTATAGTTGCCCCTGATCTTATCGATTGATTCGCTGATTAAGGAATTTAGTTCTGTAGAAGAAGGTTTTGCATACCACACCGGCTTTGATAGTCCCTAGTCTGAATCTCTTAATCGATTGAATTCATTCGGAGTCAGCAGAAATATTCATGTTCTTTTTGGATAGTAAAAATTAAGGGTGATGAATTCATCCTTAAAACGGTGAGCAAAATCACCAATTTATTCCATTTCGTCAATAAAACCTATCTTTTAATCTTGAATATCGTTTTTAAGAATAAACAATTATAGTTAAAATAACTTTATGCCCATGGAACGAATATATAGAGATCCCAGTTCAAGCCTTCCATTAATAGATTTTATGCCGGAATGGAATAAATTGGTGATTTTGCTCACCGTTTTAAGGACGAATTCATCACCCTTAATTTTTACTATCCAAAAAGAACATGAATATTTCTGCTGACTCC
>DAOUOU010000014.1 GCA_030626465.1 Bacteroidales bacterium | reverse complement strand
GTGGCAGCAACAATCTCAAAACTGGCATTTGATGTTTGCCTGTTTATGAATCAAAATTTTGAATTCATTAGTTTACCAGAAGAATACACTACGGGGTCAAGTATAATGCCTCATAAGAAGAATCCGGATATTTTTGAACTGGTCAGAGCAAAGAGCAACAAAATTTTGTCTCTTGCGAATGAAACAACATTGATAGCAAATAACCTCCCTTCGGGATATTTTCGTGATTTCCAGATTCTGAAAGAATCATACCTTGAAGCCTTTGATGTTCTTAATGACTGCATTGAAATTACTGCATTTGCAATACAAAAAATAAAGGTAAATGAAGGCTTGCTAAATGATGAAAAATACAAATACATCTTCAGTGTTGAAGAAGTAAATAAAAAAGTACTTGACGGGATACCTTTTCGGGATGCCTATAAACTTGTTGCCGAAAAAATTAAACATGGAGAATATTCACCTTCTCGCAAAATTGAACACACGCATGAAGGGAGCATGGGAAATTTATGCAATAAGCAAATCAGAAAGAAATTCGATTTTATTTTTGCAAATTTTAGTGGCAAGCATATTAAAGAAGCAGAAGAGCAGTTGCTGAAATAACATAATGATGCAACAGAACAGAATTATAGTAAGGATAGAAATTTCAACACTTTCTAATGCGGATGGTAAGTTTAACCATCAGAAGATGGACAGATTGGCAATGGTACTTTCAAATTTGAACAATAGCGGCAAGCAATTGGTTTTGGTTAGTTCAGGTGCGATACTATTAGGATCTGACAAACTTAAATTAAACAAACAACCTCAGTCATATACTGAAATGCAGGCAATTGCTGCTATAGGTCAGGCTGAACTGATCCGTTTTTACCAACACTATTTCGACCAGTACAACCAGATCGTTGCGCAGGTACTTCTTACAAGAGATATTATGGATAATCCGGTCAGGGTGAAAAATACACAGAATACCTTTAATACACTTCTGGAAATGAATATTATACCAATTGTCAATGAGAACGATGCGGTCTCAACCACAGATATAGAACTGGATGATAATTATTCGTTGGCACTAAGTGTAGCCACAATAACAAATGCAGATATGATCCTTATTAAAATGGACCAGAACAGTAAATACATTATTCAACCTCGAGGGAACATAAAAGCAAAATTAGTTATAGATGAGACTCAGTTGTTCCATGAACTGGAAAACACTTTGGATGATATAGATAGATCTGATGAAAAGGAGGTTTCTTTTCCTTTGTCAATAAGTGATGTAGTTATAAATACATAATAACATTATCATGAAATTGAGGGAGAGTTTAAAGCATAAGAAAAGGATTGTAATAAAAGTTGGAACTTCATCACTTTCATATGAAAACGGCAGATTAAATTTTCAGCGAATAGGACAAATTGCACATGTATTAAGTGCTGTTCGCAATAAGAATATTGAAGTTGTGCTTGTTACTTCAGGTGCTATTGGTGTTGGTGCAGGGAGAATTGGCATGGTTGAAAAACCAACGGATCTGGCTAAGAAACAGGCGCTTGCAGCTATCGGACAGGCTGAATTAATAAAAATTTATCAGAAATTTTTTGAAGAGTACAACCAAACCGTTGCTCAGGTGTTGCTTACAAAAGATGTTATGACAAATCCCGGCAGACATCAGAACGCAAAAAATACATTACTTAAATTATTGAGCATGGGAATCATTCCTATCATTAATGAAAATGATACAATTTCAACGGATGAGATAGAATTTGGCGACAATGATACTTTATCAGCTGACGTGGCTACTCTGGTTGAATCAGATCTATTGATACTTTTAAGTGATATAGATGGATTATATTCTGCTGATCCAAAAATGGAAACTTCGGCGCAGATTATACGAACCGTTGATAAAATAACACCTAAGCTAATTAATTCTGCTTCAGGAGCAAGTACTTCTTTTGGAACCGGAGGAATGGCAACAAAAATTTCAGCTGCGAAAATTTGTGTTGAGGCAAAAATTGACACAGTGATTACAAACGGGAATAATCCTTTTACTGTCTTTGATATACTTGAAGGAAAAGAAATCGGGACGCATTTTGTAGCAAATCATAACAAGGCACTTCATAACAAAAAAGACCATGAGTGAAGATTTATTGTTGAAATGTAATAATGTAAAAGTTGCTTCACGTGAGTTAGTAAAACTGAATACCGAACAAAAAGACAAAGCATTGTCTATGATTGCCGAAGAAATTGAGAAGAAGCGTGATAAAATTAAGATTGCCAATGAAAAAGACCTGAATAACGGTATGCATAAAGGGTTGTCAAAGGCTTTTCTTGACAGGCTTGAATTGAATGATAAACGCATAGATGGGATGCTAAAAATCCTGAAAGATGTTATGGATCTTAAAGATCCTGTAGGTGAAATCCTGGGCATGAATACATTGCCAAACGGATTAAAAATTGGACAGATGCGTATGCCTTTAGGAGTGATAGGAATTATTTTTGAATCACGACCAAATGTATGTATCGAAGTAGCAGCACTTACAATTAAGTCTGCAAACGGAGTAATACTTCGTGGAGGTTCTGATGCCATTCATTCTAACATTGCGTTAATCGGTATTATTAAACGGGGATTAAAAAAGGCCGGATTGCCAGAGACTGCTGTTGAAGTAATAGAAGATACCGATCGGGATACGGTAAAAGAATTGCTTAAGATGCGTGATTATATCGATGTTGTCATTCCTCGTGGAGGCCTGAAACTCATACGATTTGTTGAAGAACATTCTCTGATTCCTGTAATCAGGCATGATCTGGGGATATGTCACACCTATATAGATGAATTTGCCAATATTGAGATGGCTGTTTCTATTGCCTACAATGCAAAAGTACAAAGACCGGGAGTATGTAACGCTATGGAAACATTACTTGTGCATCAAAAAATAGCAAAATCCTTTCTTCCAAATATGAAAGCAGAGTTTGATAAAGCAGGAGTTGAGTTGAGAGGATGTAAAAATACCAAAGCTATACTGCCAGACATTAAGGACGCCGTAGAAGGGGACTGGAGCACAGAATATCTTGACCTGGTACTTTCAATAAAAACCGTAGCATCTGCAGATGAAGCAATTGACCATATCAATACCTATAGCTCTCATCATAGCGATGCCATTGTAAGCGACAATTACAACAGGGCAATGCAGTTTTTAAATGAAGTCGATTCAGCGGCCTGTTTTGTAAATGCATCTACCCGTTTTACCGATGGGAACGAATTTGGCCTGGGGGCTGAAATAGGGATCAGCAATCAGAAGCTGCATGTGCGTGGTCCTATGGGACTTAGGGAACTGACCTCTGCCAAGTATATTATATTTGGAAGCGGACAAATCAGAGAATGATTGTATGTATTATTCAATAAGGACGGCAGGTGTTTTTATTTACATGCTAATAGAATTTCATTTATTTTTAATACATTGGATTTTGGTACGGGATATTGTTAGTAAAAATGAAAACCCCGGATTGTATATATAAAAACCAAACAAATAAGTAAGATTATGAATTTCTTAGAAGAATTGGATAAAAATTCTATCGAGGCTTCACAAATCGATAAAGAATTATTTACTCGTTTTAACGTCAAGCGTGGGTTGAGAAATCAAGATGGTTCTGGCGTGCTTGTCGGCCTGACCAATATCGGTGATGTTGTGGGTTATGAAAAGAAAGGGGAAGAAGTGATACCGACTCACGGAAGACTTTATTACCGGGGTATAAATGTAATGGACCTTGTTAAGGGATTTCAATCGGATCATCGCCATGGCTTTGATGAGACTATTTTCCTGTTGCTGTGCGGAAAACTTCCAAATTCTCAGGAATTGGTGAGATTTTCCTCTCATCTGTCAGGCTTGCGTGATTTGCCTCAATATTTTACCAAAAATATGATTCTTTCGCTTCGCGGAAAGGATATTATGAATATGCTTGCACGTTCAGTGCTGGTTCTTTATACCATGGATGATTATGCTGAAGATAATTCACATATGACAGTGTTGAGACAATCCCTTAATCTTATTGCAAAATTCCCTGTAATTACTGCATACTCATATTTTGGATTCAGACATTCATACCAGCGAAAATCGCTGATTATTCATCATCCCGATCCTTCATTAAGCACAGCAGAGAATTTCATTTTTATGCTCAAGGGAGAGAACTATAGTAAACTTGAAGCAGATATTCTTGATTTGAATTTGGTTTTGCATGCTGAACATGGTGGAGGTAATAATTCTTCTTTTACGACCCGGGTTGTGAGTTCGTCCGGCACCGACACCTATTCTGTTATTGCTGCTGCGCTGGGATCCTTAAAAGGATTTTTACACGGAGGGGCAAATCTGCAGGTTATGGAAATGATGAAAGATATCAAGAAGAATGTTAAGGACTGGAATGACAAAAAGGAAATCTCCAAATACCTGCTCAAAATTCTCAAAGGACAAGCCGGTGATGGTTCAGGCAAGATATATGGCATTGGGCATGCTATTTATACACTGTCCGATCCGCGGGCAAAACTTCTAAAGGGAAAGGCCCGGGAATTAGCTGACGAGAAAGATAAGATGGATGAATTCAAATTGTACGAAAACATTGAAGAATTAGCGTCCGAAGTGTTCACAACCTTCAAGGGAGGAGGAAATGTAAAAGTTGTCAACCCTAATGTCGATTTCTATTCGGGATTTGTATACCGTTGTATTGATATACCAAAAGAGCTTTATACCCCGATTTTTGCCGTTTCACGTATTGCAGGCTGGTGTGCTCACCGACTTGAAGAAATTACTTTTTCTTCAAAGAGGATTATTCGTCCTGCCTATAAAAATATATACGGGCTTTCTGATTATGAGAAGATTGAAGACAGGAAATAATAAATATTGCATATTTATACAAACTATACTAATATTTATTAAAAATAGTTCACTGCTTATTTCAGAAAAAGAATAAATAGACTATCTTTACTTTCTCAATTGCACCTGTCATGAAGATTATTACTAATATAAATTCATCAGATAAGAAAACAGACTCTACTTGAGAATGGTCTAATGGATAATTATATATAAGCCATTCTCTATTACAGAATGGCTTTTTTTATGTTTCTCTGTTTATGTAGTAAATTATTGAACAATGGCAAAAAGATTTCCTCAGGCAAAGGGACTATACGACCCGATGAATGAACATGACAGTTGTGGAATTGGCTTTGTAACACAGATCAAAGGAATTAAATCACACGATATTATAATAAAGGGAATTGAAGTATTGGTGAATATGACTCACCGTGGTGCAGAGAGTGCCGATAACCTTTCGGGTGATGGTGCGGGTATTCTCATACAAATGCCACACTCTTTTATTAAATCGAAGGGGATTAATATACCTGTTGAAGGCAAATACGGTTCGGGACTTGTATTTCTTCCGAGAGATCCAAAGAACAGAAAAGCATGTGAACAGATACTGATTGATGTTGCAGTGTCGGAAGGTCTGGATGTAATCGATTTTACTGATGTAAAGGTTGATAACGGAGTTTTGGGTGATATCTCGAAATCATCAGAGCCATTTGTGAAACAATTATTTCTCACAGGAAATATTGCCGAACAAGACGAACTCGAAAGGAAATTGTTTATTACCCGAAAGCAGGTTGAGAAACAAATAAGAGAATCCAATATTAAGGATAAAGAAAATTTTTATATTCCCAGTCTCTCCTCGAAAGTATTTATTTACAAGGGAATGTTTACGCCCAATCAGGTTGCCCAGTACTTTGTTGATCTAAGAGATCCTGCAATGGAAAGTGCAATTGCTCTGGTTCATTCCAGGTTTTCTACTAACACCTTTCCAACGTGGAGCCTTGCTCAACCATTCAGATTTCTTGCACATAATGGAGAGATCAACACAGTGAAGGGGAATCGCATGTGGATGACAGCAAGGGAATCAATTTTTAAAACCCAACTCTTTGGAGATGATCTGAAAAAGTTATTCCCGATCATTGAACCGAACATGAGTGATTCTGCCTCATTTGATAATACCCTGGAATTTCTTGTTTTAACAGGCAAGACACTCCCCCAGGCATTGAGCATGCTAATTCCTGATTCGTGGAATGATAAAAACCCGATACCTCCAAGTCTAAAGGCATACTATGAATACCAGTCAACCTTAATGGAACCATGGGATGGTCCAGCATCAATTGTATTCAGTGATGGAAGATATATTGGAGGGACACTTGACCGGAATGGTCTACGTCCTTCCCGCTATGTGATTACCAAGGACGATATTATCGTAATGGGATCAGAAGTTGGGGTTCAAATTTTCCCTGCTGAAAATATCAGGGAAAAAGGACGTCTCCGGCCTGGGAAAATTCTGCTTGTAGATACAAAAATGGGCATAATAATACCGGATGAAGAAGTAAAGAGACAATTGACTGAACGAAATCCGTATGCTCAATGGCTGGCTGAGAACAGAATAGACTTGAATGATATCAAAGT
Organism: Bacteroidales bacterium; assembly: GCA_030626465.1. Taxonomy (GTDB): domain Bacteria; phylum Bacteroidota; class Bacteroidia; order Bacteroidales; family UBA10428; genus UBA10428. The sequence goes on along the minus strand of DAOUOU010000014.1, from coordinate 14,312 downwards.
CAAACAAAGAGTGCCGACTTCACTTGGCGATAATTTTAATAAATACCTGAAAACATTCGGTTATACAAAGGAAGATATAGAGACGTTGATAAACCCTATGGCCAGTCAGGGACAGGAACCTGTTCTTTCCATGGGGAACGATACTCCCCTTGCCCTTTTTTCAGACAAACCTCAAAGCTTATTCAATTACTTCAAGCAATTGTTTGCCCAGGTTACAAACCCATCCATCGATCCTATAAGGGAGGGGCTGGTAATGACTCTTACATATTACATCGGTTCTGCTTCGAAAAATATTTTGTTTGAATCGCCACTTCATTGCAAACTGATCAAATACAATACTCCGCTGGTTTCAAATACCAATTTGAACAAACTCCGGAATCTTAAGGAAGAAAATTTTTCACACATCGATATTCCAATGCTTTTCCCGGCGAAAAGGGAAGACAGTGGCAAAGCTCTGGAAATGGCTCTCGATGAGATATGCCGGAAGGCAGACCAGGCAGTAGATAATGGCAGTAATTTTATCATTTTAACCGACCGGGGAATTAGCGAAGAAATGGTTCCTATTCCTTCTCTTCTGGCAACCTCAGCTGTTCACCATCATCTGATCCGTACCAAAAAGCGTACACAGGTGGCGCTTGTGATTGAAACCGCTGAAACACGGGAAGTAAATCATTATGCACTTCTCATTGGCTATGGTGCAAGTATGATCAATCCCTATGTCGCCTATGCAATCATTGAAGAGCAGTGTTTTGCAGGGAATATTAAACTCGATTATGTAGTAGCAAGAGAAAATTACATTAAGGCGGTCAACAAGGGCTTGTTAAAGATCTTGTCAAAGATGGGAATTTCTACTCTTCGCAGTTATCATGGTGCACAAATATTCGAAGCTGTTGGGCTGAATCAAAAATTCACAGATAAATATTTTAACGGAACTGATTCCCGGATTGGTGGCTTAGGGTTGAATGAAATTGCCAGGGAAGCATTGACAACACACTCTGATGCTTTCACGGAGAAAATCCAGAACGAACCTGTTTTAAAAACCTCGGGAATATATCATTATCGTATCGATGGTGAGAAGCATGGATGGAATCCGGAAACAATCGGATTATTACAATGGGCGACACGTATTAACAGTTATGAGAAGTTCAAGGAATTCAGCCACCTTGTGAATAGTGAAAACAGGAAACCGATGTTTCTGAGAGGATGTGTTAATCTTAAGAAGGGCAAGCCAATTCCAATAGATGAGGTAGAATCAGTTGAAGATATTACAAAAAGGTTTGTAACCGGAGCTATGTCTTTCGGATCAATAAGCAAAGAGGCACATGAAACACTTGCTGTTGCCATGAATAAGATTGGAGGGAAAAGCAACACGGGTGAAGGGGGTGAAGATCCTGAAAGATTTAAACCAAGGGGAGACGGAAGTTTTGCCAGAAGCGCCATCAAGCAGGTAGCCTCCGGACGATTTGGAGTTACAACCAACTACCTTATCAATGCTGATGAAATACAGATAAAAATAGCTCAGGGAGCTAAACCGGGTGAAGGAGGCCAGTTACCGGGGCATAAAGTTGATAAAATCATTGGCAGAATAAGGAACAGCACACCCGGCATTACGCTAATTTCTCCTCCTCCTCATCATGATATATATTCCATTGAAGATCTAGCTCAGTTGATCTTCGACTTAAAATGCACAAATCCAAATGCCAGCATCAATGTGAAACTTGTATCAGAAAAAGGAGTTGGTACCATTGCTGCTGGTGTGGCAAAAGCATATGCTGATAGTATTACAATTAGCGGAGCAGAAGGAGGTACCGGGGCAAGTCCGCTTAGCTCAATAAAACATGCTGGCTTGCCAATGGAATTGGGGATTTCTGAAGTGCAACAAACCCTGGTAATAAATAATCTTCGTGACAGAGTGAAACTCCAGACAGACGGGCAAATGAAAACCGGCACCGATGTTGTTTATGCAGGTATGCTGGGAGCAGAAGAATTTGGGTTTGCAACAACGGCATTAATTGTACTGGGTTGCATCATGATGCGGAAATGTCACCTCAATACTTGTCCTGTCGGGGTAGCCACGCAAGATGAAGAATTAAGAAAACGATTTATTGGAAAGGTTGATTATGTGGTGAACTATTTTAAGTTTGTCGCGCAGGAAATCAGGGAAATTCTTGCTGAACTGGGATTCCGTAAGTTCGAAGATATTGTAGGCCATACAGATCTGATTGAACAGAGAGAAGATATTGAACATTGGAAAGCAAAGACTGTTGATCTTTCCCGAATATTGTATCGCCCAAAAGAATCAGAGATTCATGCTACTCATTGTGTTTGTTTGCAAAAACACAAGATTGAAGAGATTATGGATATGGAATTGATCAAAAAAGCAAATAAGGCCATTAAGACAAAACAAAAGATATGGATTTCATTGCCTATACATAATATCGAAAGATCGGTTGGAGCCATGCTTTCCGGCGAGATTACAAGGCTCTATGGAGAAACCGGATTACCAGATAATACCATTACCTGTAAATTTAGTGGTTCTGCAGGACAAAGTTTTGGAGCCTTTCTGGTACAAGGGATAAACTTTTTCCTGGAAGGTGATTCAAATGATTATCTCGGGAAGGGCCTTTCAGGTGGTCGTATTGTAGTTGTCCCTCCTGATGGTTCTACCTTCAAACCGGAGGAAAATATCATTATCGGGAATACGGTCTTGTATGGAGCAACCTCGGGAGAGGCTTATATCAGGGGTGTTGCAGGCGAAAGGTTTTGCGTCAGAAACAGCGGGGCAGAAGCTGTGATTGAAGGAGTTGGAGACCATTGCTGCGAGTATATGACCGGTGGACGTGTTGTGGTGCTTGGCAAGACAGGACGTAATTTTGCTGCAGGAATGAGTGGAGGTATTGCGTATGCTCTTGACCTGGATGGAAGTTTCGATTATTTCTGTAATAAGGGAATGGTTGAATTAAGTAAAGTAATTGACCGCGATGATGAGAACGAGCTTCAGACTATGATCAGTAATCATTACAACTTTACCGGAAGTGCACTGGCAGAAAAAATACTTGTGAACTGGGATGAGTATTTGTCCAAATTTGTTAAGGTAATACCTTTCGAATACAAGAAAATACTTCAGGAGCAAAAGCTGGAAATTATCAAAAATCAGATTGAGGAAACCGAGGATGAACCTCATTTTCAGTACTAAATAAAAAAGATTGGTTAATTCTTTCAAATGAATATGCGATTATGGGAAACCCGAAGGGATTCATGGCTATTGGACGTAAGCTGGCAGGCTATCGGCCTCTTCACGAAAGAATAAAAGACTTTGGAGAGGTTGAACAGACCCTGGATGATAAGGATAGGCAGGATCAGGCATCGAGATGTATGGATTGCGGAGTGCCTTTTTGCCAGTGGGGATGCCCTGTCGTAAACAACATGCCTGAGTGGCAGGATGCCATTTATCGGGGTGATTGGAAAGCGGCGATTGACGGGTTGCATGTAACAAATAACTTTCCGGAATTTACAGGACGTGTTTGTCCTGCACCATGTGAGAATGCGTGTACTCTTAATATACATGAAGAACCGGTCACAATACGTGAAAACGAGTGTGCAGCAGCTGAAAGAGGTTTTAATCTTGGCCTGATAAAACCACAACTCCCAAAAATGAGGACCGGAAAGAAAGTTGCGGTCATTGGTTCCGGACCTGCGGGATTAGCTTGTGCTGACTTGCTTAACAAGTGGGGGCATACCGTAGATTTATTTGAGAAGGATGAGGCAGTTGGTGGTCTTCTTCGCTTTGGCATTCCCGATTTTAAACTAAACAAAGGCGTCATTGATCGCCGATTGAATATTCTTACACAGGAGGGGTTAAATATCAAGACCAATTGTCATGTTGGCATAGATATTAAAGAAAGTAATCTGTTAAAGGATTATGATGCCATTGTACTGGCCATAGGGGCTATGCAACCACGCGACCTGAAAGTGGAAGGGAGAAATCTTAAAGGGGTGCATTTTGCAATGGAATTCCTTGCGCAACAAAACAGAGTTGTAGCAGGCACAAAAATCAATGGCGAAGACAGGATATTTGTAGCAGGTAAGAATGTACTGGTTATTGGAGGGGGTGATACAGGCAGTGATTGTGTTGGCACATCAGTGCGCCAGGAGGCAGTTAGTGTAAAACAAATTGAGATTTTACCAAAGCCTCCGGAGAAACGTGCACTAAATAATCCATGGCCCTACTGGGCAAATATTCACAGATCATCTTCATCACATGAAGAAGGATGTGAAAGAGAATGGAGCTTGAGCACAACAAAACTTATTGGTGATAGAAACGGTAATCTAAGAGCAGCAGAAGTAGTTGAAGTTGAGTGGATGAATGAGAATGGCAACTTTAAAATGATGGAAAAACCTGAAACCAAAAGAACAATTGACACTGAATTGGTACTGTTATCGATGGGATTTGTACATTGCGTTCACGAGGGTCTTGCTCAGGAACTGGATCTTGAACAGGACAACAGGGGGAATCTGAAAGTAGATAACAATAATCAAACCAGCCGATTAAAAGTATTTGCTGCCGGTGATGCCGTATCGGGAGCCAGTTTGGTTGTAAAAGCTATTGCCGCCGGGCGGAAAGCAGCAAAAAATGTTCAGGATTTCCTTAACAAGTAGAGAGAATAGTATACAATTCAGAACAGTTTTCGTGAAACGCAGGTTTTTCACGCTTTAAATACAACTATCGTGAAACTACTTATCATTGCCTTAGCTCCGGTAATTATCATAGCTTTCTATGTTTATTATCGCGACAAGTATGAGAAAGAACCCGTAAGACTTTTATTAAAGGCTCTTGGGGTTGGGTGCCTTATAACAATACCGGTTGTTTTTATTGAGAGATTTATTGCTTCTCAGATGCCTTCTCTTTCTCACACAGGAGAGGCTTTTTACAATGCATTTCTTGTAGCAGGATTTACGGAGGAATTATTTAAATACCTTGCATTTATCATTTTCATCTGGAATAATAAAAATTTTAATGAGAAGTTTGATGGTATTATATATGCTGTTTTCATCTCCATAGGCTTTGCAGGCATTGAGAACATACTTTATGTTTTTAATCATGGAGAGCAAACGGGATATATGCGCATGATCATTTCCGTACCGGCTCATGCATTGTTCGGAGTAACAATGGGATATTACCTGGGATTGGCAAAGTTTTACAAAAAAAACAGGGGATTACATATTCTGCGCTCATTCATATATCCTGTTGTTCTGCATGGCGTATTTGATTTTATACTTATGCTGGGCAACTACCGCTTAATGTTAGTTTTTATTCCTTATGTAATATTTCTGTATATAGATGGCTTTCGAAGAATGAAAAATCTTTCTGGAAGATCTGTTTTTAGAAAATAAGGCATACACTACTATTTTGTTTCTTAAACCGATTATACTATTTTAAAGTTAAACATTAACTATAGTTTTATAAGAAACTGTTAAATAAGAAATTAAAATAATTTAGAATTTTAAAAAAAGATCTTGTTTTCAAATTCAAACGGAGGAGTACAACCATCATTGAGTATGGCTTGCTGCAAAATACAGGATGCTGGCGCAGATGCATTAGAGTTAAATATTTTTTTAAATCCAATGGACATTATCAAACAGGATTATGAAAAAATCGCAATAAAGATTATAAAGAAAGTACTAAAAGCCGTATCAATTCCAATTTCGATTAAGCTTAGTGATTGCTACACAAATTTATCCAGAACAATCATTGAAATCTCAAATACAGGTATTGCAGGACTAGTACTTTTTAACAAGTTTTATTCTCCTGATATTGATATTTACAACCTGAATATTGTTTCTGGCAGAATGCATAGTTGTGAGAATGAATACGTAAAACCGTTACGATGGATTGCTCTGTTGGCTGAAAATGTAAAGTGCAGCCTGGCAGCTTCAACTGGCATCCATAATGGAAATACGGTTGTTAAACAAATCCTTGCCGGAGCTGATGCAGTGCAAGTGGTTTCTGCATTGTATTTAAATGGGAAGAATCATATTGCTCAGATGCTTGGAGAGATCGAAAAATGGATGTTTGAGAAGGGCATATTCTCTGTAGAACAGTTTAAGGGGAAAGCTGGTTATAGGAATAATACAAATCCGGCTGTTTATGAAAGAATACAATTTATGAAGCATTACGGGAGAATTGTGTAAAGATCTTTGATCCTGGAATTGAAAAGTTATTTACATTTAATCAAAGACCATAATCATCATAGACAGGGAGTAATTCCGAATCTTCAAATTCAAAATAATTATCGTAAAGGGTATTCTCATTTCCGTTGTATACTATTGCATCTTCACTGCACATTTCAGCACATGTACCGCATTCCATGCGCCATGATGAATTGATCTGATAGTAATCCAGCAGATCAATAATGGCTTCATTCATACATATCTGGTAACATTCGCCACACGATAAACATTTTTTGGGAATTAGTTGATATAGCACGGCAATTTTCTTATGTTATGTGAAAATAATATTATATTTTCGTAATAAATTACAATGAAAACGTTATAATGTAAATATATAATTCTTAACCGGAATGGCAAACAAATACGATTATATACAACAGCTTATCAGGTTTTGGCAGGAGTACGAAGAGTCGACTATTAATCCTGAATTTCAACAGTTCGGGGAGTGGCTAAGAGTTTGTTTACACAATGAGGATATGGCTGTTAAGGAATTGGAGGGGGAAGAAATAGCTCTAAGTAACCAGCATATCGGTGAAGATGCAGCCACTATTCCTGTAAAGCAAGAGATTATGAACTTGATTTCACGTCTGGACAGACTTCAGGATTTTTATGTAAAAAAGTTTTTTGATGGATTACCGATAAACAGTTTGCTTGAATTCAGTTTTCTTTTTTCAATCAATAAAAATATATCCCTGAAAAAGAAAGAAATCATCGGGTTGCATCTGGTAGAGTATTCTACAGGCATTGATATTCTTAAAAGACTAATCAAATTGCAGCTTGTAGCAGAATCGAGAGATGAATTGGATAAACGCAGTAAAAGATTGAAAATGACTTCCGAAGGGAAAGGAATACTTATTAAAGCATTGATCAGGATGAAAAAAATTAATGATCTTTTTTTCATTGATCTGGATGAACAGGCATTAAACAGACTATTGCCGGTGCTTAATATGCTGGACAATCATCATAAAAAAGTATTTGCCAAATCCGGATCAAGTTCTGATTTTAAAATACTTCAGATCATGGAATCTATAGATGAGATCACTTAGAAATCTGATTTTAATTCTATAATAGTATATATGTATAAGGATACAGCAGATAAGGAAAATTTGAAACTCTTCGCGATAAATGAGATTGTGAAACTCCTGCGCGATTGTAAATCATTTGAGCTTTCAATTCAACAAATATGTGATATCATTCCAAGAGCATATCCATATCCGGAATATGTTTCAGCGAAAATTACTGTAAATGAAAAACAATTTTTCAACGATAACTATAAGGAATCACAATATCTGGAAAAATGTTCATTTGAAACGCCGGGGATGAATATATGTTCAATCGAAATTTACTTTTCAAGAGATTTTATTAAGCTTTCTGATAAAGATTTTTTATTACGGGACGATAATTTTTTAAACAATCTGGCAACCATTATAACCGGATCGATTTCCAGATTTCAATTGGAGAAACTTCTTTATGATAATGCCGAAAGGATCAAAGAGCTCAAAGGAATCAATCGCACTACGGATATATTAAACAGAGGAGAAACTCTCGAAGAATCGCTACAGGAAATATGTGCCTTCCTGCCTGAAGCCTGGCAATTTCCTGAGTATACTGCAGCAAGAATAATTTACGATAATAAGGTTTTCAAGAGCAAGAATTTTAAAGAAACACCCTGGGTGCAAAGACAATATTTTGAAACGCCCGATAATAAGAAAGGTTCTATTGAAATTTTTTATCTGAAAGAATATCCAAATGCATTCGAAGGGCCTTTTCTCGAGGAAGAACGTAATCTGATCGACAATCTTGCAGCCATTATTTCAGGAACAGTTTCGAAGAAAACATTACAAAATTTACTATTACAGAACACGGAACGCCTTAAAGAATTAAAGGGAATTAATCAGACTTCTCTTATTCTGAAGCAAAGTAAATCAATCGAAGAATCATTGGAGATCATTTGCTCCATCCTTCCCGAAGCATGGCAATATCCCGGATATACCGCTGTAAGGATTTATTATGAAGACAAAGTATTTTCAAGCAGTAATTTTAAAGAGACAAATTGGGTTCAGAAACAGGCTTTTGAAACTGTTGGAAATAAAAAAGGATCAATAGAAATATATTATTTAAAAAAATTTCCAAAAGCTGATGAAGGCCCCTTTTTAACAGAGGAACGCAATTTACTGATCAACCTTTCCAACCTGATTGCAGGATCGGCAACACGTGAAGTATTAAATAAGTTATTAAATGAAAACAAAGAACGTGTAAAAGAGCTCAAGGCCATTAATCAGACTTCACAGATAATTGAAGAAGGCAAATCAATTGATGAAACCTTACTGGAAATCTGCAAAATACTTCCAAAATCCTGGCAATATCCAAACCACACAGTAGTTCGAATCATTTTTGAAGGTATGATTTATTCCAGTAAAGAGTCCGTAGATACTATTTGGGTTCAGAAAGAAAATTTCATCACCATAGATAATAAGAAGGGTTCTATTGAAGTATTTTATCTGAAAGAATTTCCAAAGGAATATGAAGGCCCCTTTCTAAAGGAAGAGAGGAATCTCTTAATCAATATTAGTAAATTAATAAGCGGGTATTTGAACGATTATAAGGGGAGAGAGATTTTTAGAAAAAACATACCCGGAGAAAGAGATAAGAGTAAACCTGTCGAATACAGAGAATCGCTGGTTAAAAATAAACAACCTCTTCAGCTGTTTTTCAATAAGCAGATTATTGATAAATATATATACCTGGATATGATGAAGTATAAGGTAAAGGAGATACTTTTTATAGCCACCTTATACGATGCTTTCATTCTTCAAACGGAAGATGGCTTTTTCGAACAGTTCATGGGAGAAATTTACCAGTACAGTCTTTTTTCACTTCCTCGAATTACCGGGGTTGCCTCTTCGGAAGAAGCACTTGAACTGCTGGACACTACCCATTTTGATCTTGTGATTCTGATGGTAGGCCTCGATAAAGAATCACCCGTCAAGCTTAGCAAAAGGATTAAACAAATACAACCCAATCTTCTCGTGTATTTATTGTTGAACCAGAAAAGCAACATCCAGTATTTCGAAGAACTGGTGCCAACAGTAAAATCTATTGATAAACTTTTCATCTGGAGTGGAAACTCTCAAATTTTCTTTTCCATTGTTAAATCGATTGAAGATAAAGTGAATGCTGATAATGATACCAGGATAGGCCTTGTTCGTGTAATTCTTCTTGTAGAAGATTCAGCTCAGTATTATTCAAAATACCTTCAGATACTCTATTCAATTGTCTTTGGACAGGTTCAGCAATTGCTCCCCGAGGTAGAAAAAAATGAACTGGATAAAATCGCAAAGATGAGATCGCGGCCAAAAATACTCCTGGCGCGTAATTATGAGGATGCTCTCTATTTATTTAATAAGTATAAAGATTTTCTTCTGTGTGTGATCTCTGATGTTGAATTTGAAAAGGGAGGGAAACTGGATAAAAAAGCAGGAATAAAATTCATCAAGTATGTCCAATCGCATGTATTAAATATGCCGATTGTATTACAATCATCCGAAGATAAAAACAAGCAACTTGCAAAAGAGCTGAGTGTATGGTTTATAAATAAGAATTCTGAGACCCTGTTGAACGATTTAAAAAAATTTCTTAACCGATATTTGGGATTTGGCGATTTTATTTTCAGGGACAAAAATGGTAAATCTATTGGTGTTGCCAGATCTTTGAGAGAATTTGAGACTTTTCTCAGGGAAATACCCGATGAATCATTTTTTTTGCATGCCCGTGAAAACCAGTTTTCTTTATGGTTAATGTTGCGTGGTGAAATACAGCTGGCTCGAACACTAAATCCTCTCAGGATAGGAGATTTCAATGACATAAAGGAATCAAGGAAATTTTTTCTCGAAACATTTGCAAAATACAAAGAGGAAAAAAAGAAAGGGAAAGTATTGTATTTTGACGAAACCGCTACACTCGACGAAAAAAACATAGTAGCCTTTTCAGGAGGCTCATTTGGAGGAAAAGGAAGAGGGTTGGCATTTATTAATGCATTGATCAATAATTATGATTTTAGTGAACTGACCGGAAAAATAAATATCCGTACTCCAAAGACGGTAATCATTGGAACTGATGAGTTTGAAGATTTTCTGGACAGGAATAAACTGTATGATTCTACTATCCCGAATGACTTTACTTGCGCAGAGATAAAAAAACGTTTTGTGGCAGGGCATCTTTCCAAAACTCTTATTGAAAAACTGGAGTTTTTTACAGACCAGATTGAAAGTCCCATAGCAGTGAGATCTTCAAGCCTTCTGGAAGATTCCATTTCGCAACCTTTTGCAGGCATTTTTGATACGTATATCCTTCCAAACGATACCTCAAACAAGAATAACACCCTCAAAAGCCTTAATAAGGCGATCAAACTGGTTTATGCGTCTATTTATTCTGATGATGCCAGGGCATATTTTAAAACCATACATCATAAGATTGAGGAAGAGAAAATGGCAGTGGTGCTGCAGGAGCTTGTCGGAACAAAATACGGAGATTATTACTACCCTCATATTAGCGGTATTGCCCAGTCTTATAATTTTTATACTGTAGCGCACATGAACCCGGAGGAAGGATTTGCCGTGGTTGCACTTGGGCTTGGCACTTATGTTGTTGGCGGAAGTAAATCGTATCGCTTTGCGCCAAAATATCCGAAAGTTGAAATGTACACCACAAAAGATTTATTAAGCAGTTCACAGGTACAATTCTATGCTCTGAATCTGGTAAAAAAAAATATAGACTATGTGAAAGAGGGTGAACTTGCTTCCCTTTCTCTTTTAGATATCAGCGAAGCTGAAAAACATGGCACTTTGAAGCATATTGTTTCGGTATACAATCCGACCAATGACAGGATAGAATCAGGACTTGGAGCAGCAGGCCCCAGAATTTTAGATTTTGCGGATATTTTAAAATACAACCACATTCCTTTGACAAAGACCATTGAAATTATGCTCGACACGATAAAGGATGCTTTGGGTTCACCTGTTGAAATTGAATATGCTGTAGATCTTGACCGGTCAGTCAATAATTTACCTTCATTTTACCTTCTCCAGATAAAACCTTTGGTCGGGAATCAACAAAGTTACAGCATAGATTTTAGCAACCTGGATAAATCGAAGATGATTCTGTTTTCTGAATCAAGTCTGGGGAATGGAGAAATAACTCAAATACAGGATGTTATTTATGTAGATATTGCAAAATTCGACAAAATGAAAACCTATGAAATGGCCCAGGAAATTGAGTTTTTAAATGGCAAAATGAGCAAACAAAAAAAGCAATACATATTGATTGGGCCTGGCAGATGGGGCACACGTGATAAATATCTAGGCATCCCGGTAAACTGGGCTCAAATATCCAATGCGAAAGTTATTGTCGAAATAAGCCTGGCAAATTTTCCTCTCGATTCATCTCTGGGGTCACATTTTTTTCATAATATAACCTCCATGAATATCGGGTATTTCTCTGTATTGGATTCATCACGCACCGAATTTGTCCGTTGGGATATTCTTAACAAACAGAAATCAGTCAATCAAACAAAATATTTCAGACATATCAGATTTAATAAACCTTTATCAGTATACATGAACGGAAAGATAAAGAGCGCAGCTATTGCCACTAACACCTGATCGATATGAGTAAGATCTGTATTGGGATATTTGATGAGCATAAACTGGTGCAGGAGGGGCTATGCTCATTGCTGGCAGATGTAAGAGACATTGAGGTAGTTAATGACTGCTATTTCAAAACCCCAGCTTACAGAAAAACTGAATTCCTCCCTTGTACATATTTTGATTGTAAACCTGCATTCAGTGACTATCTCCATAATGAATTTACTGATGCAGATTAATATTGTTTTTTCAAAAGTAAAAATATTGATTATTTCAGCACATAATGAAGAAGAGACTATCTTAAAAACGATAAAGGCCGGAGCAAAAGGATTTCTTGCAAAAGACACTGATAGAAATGAATTAATAGAAGCAATCTATGCGATTCGCAATGGCCATGATTATTATAGCAATTCCATAACGCATTTGCTGTTAAATAATTACATATCCAGGCTTAAAAGTGATGAAGGGAAGAGCAACAACAATATCAAAAATTTAAGTACACGAGAGATTGAAATCGTAAAACTCTGGGGAGACAGTCACACCAACAAAGAGATTGCTGATAAACTTTTTATTAGTGTACGAACAGTTGAATCGCACAAGAACCATATCATGCAAAAACTGAATCTTAAAACTGCAGTTGATCTGGTAAAATTCGCAATCAAGAATAATCTTATAGAGATATAATGAGTAGAATGATTACCAGATCGATAAGAAATACTCGGAATATTATACGTAAAACACTGAAAATATCAATGTAAAACTATCAGAAACTAAAAAGTTAATTACATTAAACCCATAAAAGTTATAAGGGGAGCCTGTCTATTTTGAATACAATTTAAACCATGTGATCAAAACAATAGTGCTTTCCTTTTTTTTATACAGTAATAATCCTTAAAATACAAAATGTAATACTATGGCTGATATTTTAGATGTTCAAGTGAATGAATTCATGACAAAGCTTATTGCGAGAAATCCCGGGGAATCGGAATTTCATCAGGCAGTTCAGGAAGTAGTCGAATCTCTGTTACCCTTCATTGAGGAGAATCCAAAGTATAAACATGCAAAGATACTTGAGAGAGTAGCCGAGCCGGAAAGAGTATTAATGTTCCGGGTATCCTGGGTGGATGATAATGGGGATATTCATGTAAACAGAGGATTCCGTATTGAAATGAACAGTGCGATAGGTCCTTATAAAGGAGGATTAAGGTTTCATCCTACCGTGAATCTCGGCATTCTGAAATTTCTTGCCTTTGAGCAAGTTTTTAAAAATAGCCTTACAACGCTTCCAATGGGTGGCGGGAAAGGGGGGTCGGATTTTGATCCGAAGGGCAAATCAGATAATGAAGTGATGAGGTTTTGCCAGAGTTTTATGACAGAACTTCAACGTCACATCGGGCAGGATACTGATATACCGGCAGGTGATATAGGAGTTGGAGGAAGAGAAATAGGTTACCTGTTTGGCCAATACAAGAAAATACGAAATGAATTTACAGGTGTCCTTACCGGAAAAGGCATAGAATGGGGAGGAAGCCTGATTCGACCTGAAGCAACTGGGTATGGGGCTGTATATTTTGCCGAAGAAATGCTCAAGACAAGAAATGAAGACATTAAAGGCAAAATTGTTGCGGTTTCGGGTTCTGGCAATGTTGCACAATATGCAATTGAAAAAATAATTGATTTGGGAGGCAAAGTAGTCACACTTTCCGATTCAGCCGGATTCATCTATGATAAAAATGGTATCGATAAAGAAAAGCTTTCCTGGGCCATGGATCTGAAAAATATTCGCAGAGGCCGGATAAAAGAATACGCCGAGAAATTCGGGATTACATATGTCGAAGGAGAAAGACCCTGGGGAATAAAATGTGACATTGCTTTACCTTGCGCTACACAAAACGAGATTGATGAGGATGAGGCAAAAGAACTGGTCAAAAATGGATGTATTGCTGTATCGGAAGGAGCAAATATGCCCTCCACGCCTGAAGCAGTTGAGGTATTTCTAAATGCAAAGGTCTTATACGGACCGGGTAAAGCAGCTAATGCCGGTGGAGTAGCTGTTTCGGGACTTGAAATGACACAAAACTCCATGCGACTTCCCTGGACCCGGGAAGAAGTTGATGCTCGATTGCACCATATTATGGCAAGTATTCACGAAACTTGTGCTAAATATGGAAAGGATTCTACAGGCTTTATTAATTATGTAAATGGTGCCAATATAGGAGGATTTTTAAAAGTAGCTGACGCGATGATTGCTCAGGGGATTGTGTAAAAAATATTCCTAAAATTATCAATATTTCACTTCACGAAAGGCTGTTTCATCTTATTCCTGTTTTCCGCACTTTTAAAAAACAGCCTCTGAAACCCTTGATTTTATTAGGTTGAATTTTGAAATTGGGTGTTGCAAGTGTATTTTTGAGGATGTTTTTACGAAAATTAAAGAAT
>DAOUOU010000193.1 GCA_030626465.1 Bacteroidales bacterium | reverse complement strand
ATATGTTGTAATTTCTCCCGGCTCCAGAAATGCTCCTTTGATCGATGCGTTCTATGCTCGTTTCGGAGATCATTGCATAAGCATAGTTGACGAACGAAGTGCAGGATATTTTGCACTTGGCCTTGCACGCCATGCTCTTTCACCTGTTGTTCTTATCTGCACATCGGGCACTGCAGTATTAAATTATGGACCTTCATTGGCTGAAGCTTATTATCAGCGCATCCCTTTAATTGCCATTACAGCTGACAGACCGCTTGAGTTGATTGACCAACAGGATAACCAGACTATCAGACAAAACAATATTTTCCATAATATTCTGAAAGCAAGTTATCAACTTCCCCAGAACAATACCACTCATAGCACATTAGTTGAGGCTCGTACTATTATTAATGATGCAATTGATACGAGTCTAAAAGCCTCAAAAGGCCCCGTTCATATTAATGTACCTTTGACTGAGCCACTCTATGACAAACTGCCGTTGCCATCGGATGACTTAATTATACAAAGTTTAAGTGATGATGAAAAAGGATTTTCTTTACCAGTTGAACTTCGTAAACAGCTGGATCATGCAAAGAATATACTGATTATTCATGGCCAGGACTCTCAAACCTTTGAAACCTTGCCTGCTTTGAGATCTCTTTCGCAGAAAAATTGCGTTGTAGTAATAGCTGAAAATATTGCTAATTCAGTAGGAGAAAAGATTATTGATTCTCCTGAATTGCTGCTTGCACATATCGGTAAGAAAGAATTGATCCCACCTGATCTGGTGATATATTCAGGAGGGCAGATTGTGTCCGGGAAATTAAAATCATACATAAGAAACCTTAATAATATTGTATGCTGGCGTATAGGAGAAGATGAGTACATTATTGACACATTTCAGAGATCTAATCGCGTTATTTCACATCATCATTCTGAAGTCTACAAAGCTTTGACTCAAATCGTTTCCGAGGATAATACTGATCTGTTTCAGAGATCATGGTTGAATGCCGGCAAAACAGCGTCTCTTCTTAGATCAAAAATTATTTCCAGTGTTCCATTTTCCGATTTGAAAGTTTTTCATCTTATTCTAAACAAAATTCCGGAGAATTCAATTCTGGAACTGGGCAATAGTAGTGTAATACGCTATTCCCAATTTTTTGATTCAGACGAAAACCTCACCTATTATTCAAACCGGGGAGTATCCGGAATAGATGGCTGTCTTTCGGCATCCGCAGGAACTGCCTATTCATCCGGGAGATTGACTGTTTCAATTGTAGGTGATCAGAGTTTTGTTTACGACTCAAACGCACTTTGGAACAGGGAACTGCCTTCCAATCTGAGAATAATTGTTATCAATAATGCAGGCGGAGGTATATTCAGTCTTATTGAAGGTCCTTCGAAAAAGCCTGGCTACAAGTATTTCTATGAAGCATATCATCCTGTTAATATTCAAAAATTAGCTGAAGCATTTAATTTAGGTTATTTTTGTATTGAAAATGAACATCAATTGAAAACCTTGCTTCCTAAGTTCTGTTCAAAAAATGAGAAACCTTTATTGATGGAAGTAAAAACTAATCCAAACGATAATAAGCTTTCTTTTAACTGTATAATGGGTAAGAATCCTTCATCTGATAATCCTGAATAAAATCATTTGATCATGGCTGAAAAAAGAAATTGGGTAACTATAAAGGAGTATGAAGAGATTCATTTTGAAATCTTTGAAGGCATTGCGAAAATTTCTATAAATCGCCCGCGTTATCACAATGCATTTACTCCTGATACAACAAAAGAAATGTGCGATGCAATGGTTCATTGTCGGGAAAATCAGGATATTTCGGTAGTTATAATCACGGGTATGGGAGATAAGGCATTCTGTAGTGGTGGAGATCAGAATGTAAAAAGTTCTGCCGGGTACGTAGGAAAAGATGGGGTGTCTCGGTTGAATATTCTTGATTTACAAAAACAAATTCGCTACTTACCAAAGCCGGTTATTGCGATGGTAAATGGTTATGCAATTGGAGGAGGGCATGTTTTGCATGTTGTATGCGATTTGACAATTGCTTCTGAGAATGCAAGCTTTGGTCAGACAGGACCAAAGGTAGGGAGTTTTGATGCGGGATTTGGATCATCTTACCTGGCAAGAATAGTGGGACAAAAAAAAGCCCGTGAGATTTGGTTCTTATGTGAGCTATACTCTGCGCAGGAAGCATTAAACATGGGACTGGTAAATAAGGTGGTCGCCCAAAGTGAATTGGAGGATGAAACCATTCGATGGTGCAGAAAAATAATGGAAAAAAGCCCATTGGCATTGCGTATGATCAAAGCAGGATTAAATGCTGAGCTAGACGGACAGGCTGGCTTACAGGAATTTGCCGGAAACGCAACAATGCTGTATTATATGACTGACGAAGCACAGGAAGGGAAAAAAGCTTTTTTGGAAAAACGAAAACCGGGATTTGATAAATATCCTAAATTGCCATAATCATATTGCTGCAATGAGTATAAGAATATGGATGAAAGCTTTTCGACTAAGAACATTGCCTTTGGCTTTGTCGTGCTCAGTTTTAGGAAGTTTTCTTGCCTATGCTCATGGTGATTTTAATTGGCTGATATTTATTCTTGCTTCCATTACAATTTTGTTTCTCCAGATCCTTTCTAACCTGGCAAATGATTACGGCGACTCATTGCATGGTGTTGATAATGAAAAACGCATAGGACCGCAGAGAGTTACTCAACACGGATTGGTCAGCCCAAAACAAATGCGAGTGATGGTATCCCTGTTTGCTTTCTC
Organism: Bacteroidales bacterium; assembly: GCA_030626465.1. Taxonomy (GTDB): domain Bacteria; phylum Bacteroidota; class Bacteroidia; order Bacteroidales; family UBA10428; genus UBA10428. The sequence continues at coordinate 2,102 of DAOUOU010000193.1, read as the reverse complement.
TGCACTTGCATCCGGTTGCCTTCTTATTTTTATCGGGTTGCATGATCTTGGAAATATACTTTTTTTCTTTTTTCTTGGGATTTCTGCCATATTTGCAGCGATAAAATATACAGTTGGTAAAAATCCCTATGGCTATATTGGACTGGGAGATCTGTTTGTATTTCTGTTTTTTGGCATAGTTGGTGTTGCATGCACCTTCTATTTGCATACGCAAACATTCGATCCATGGATCCTTCTCCCTTCATCAGCAATTGGCTTATTAAGTTCCGGTGTGCTTAACCTGAACAATATGCGGGATATTGAAAATGATGCACGCACGGGTAAAAGAACACTGGTAGTGCGCATAGGTACCAGGGCGGCAAAATATTATCATGTAACACTTATTTCTTTATCCTTACTATTCAGTATGGTATACACCATTAAGTACTTTGATTCAATCTATCAATTGTTGTATGTCCTAACATTTCCTTTGTTTGTACTTAATATCCGTGTTGTATTGCAAAATACGGAGCCTAACGAATTGAATAATGAATTAAAAAAGCTTGCACTTAGTACTTTTGCCTTTTCAGTTACCTTTGGCCTAGGATTGATTTTATGATGATAAAAGCCACAACTAGATATAGTAAATTTCTTTTTCAACGTCCTGCAGTAACATCCAGAGGTACCTACAAGAAAAAAACTGTGCATTTCCTCTTGCTGTATGATGATAGCAATCCGGGTGTATTTGGAGTTGGAGAATGTTCTGTTTTCCCCGGCTTAAGTATGGACGATGTAGATGGTTTTAAAAATAAACTCAATAAGGTCGTTGAGCTAATTAATCAGGAAAAATTTAATATGAAGGTGCCATTGCATAACTGGCCATCTATAAATTTTGCTATTGAGACTGCATCAAAGGATCTGCAACAGAACGGGAATAAAATATTTTATCCCTCAGAATTCACTAAGGGTAATGATGCGATTACCATTAATGGTCTGATCTGGATGGGTAGTGAAGCAGAAATAAAGGAGCAAATAAAGCAGAAATTGAATGATGGTTTTACATGCATAAAGATGAAGATTGGATCTGGTGACTTTAATGAAGAGTATGAGATTTTATCCACTCTCAGGAACCAATTCAAATCGAGTGAACTAGAGATCAGAGTTGATGCTAATGGAGCTTTTTCATTCAGTGAGGCTACTGATATTCTTAATCAACTTGCTGAATTAGAGATTCATAGTATAGAACAGCCTATTTTACCATCACAACTTGAGAAAATGGCAGTTCTATGTGAAAATTCTCCTGTACCAGTAGCTCTGGATGAAGAATTAATCGGGAAATATCCTTATGAAAATAAGCGAAGATTACTTGAGCTTATTCAACCACAATACATAGTTTTAAAACCTGGTCTTTTAGGTGGTATTAAATCGTGTGTAGAATGGATTGATGCAGCCAGCGAATTTAATATAGGGTGGTGGATAACCTCGACACTTGAAACAAACATTGGACTAAATGCGATTGCTCAATGGACATATACTCTTGGAAAGCAGTCACATCATGGATTAAGTACGGGTGCGTTGTTTAAAAATAATATTGACTCGCCTCTTGCACTTAACGGAGAAAAATTGTATTATTTCCCTGACAAAAAATGGGATCTTTCGTTATTCATTTCAAATAGAAAGTGACATGCAGACTAATTTTGATGGATTATTGTTAAACAATAAGATTTATCCGATAGAAGACTTAGGCGATCTGTGTGAGGGCATGATCGATGATCAAAGTGTGCCTCTATGGGAAAAAGGAGTATATGAATTTATTCTAAATTGGCTGGACGATAAAGAATATATTGTACAAGTATCATCCGGAACAACCGGAAAAGCCAAAAAGATACAGTTATCTAAAGAATCGATGATTCTTTCAGCGCGAAATACCTGCGACTATTTTGATATTCAGTTTGGGCAGACTGCTCTAATGTGCCTTCCAATAGACTATATTTCTGGTAAAATGATGATTGTCAGAGCATTTGTTGGAGGATTGAATCTTTTGCTTTCAGAGCCAACCAGTATGCCGGATCTGAGTGGCTTTAGGAAATTTGATTTTTGTGCCATGGTGCCCCTTCAGGTAT